>JAGUZK010000059.1 GCA_020060845.1 Candidatus Woesebacteria bacterium | reverse complement strand
TCGAGGAATATGAAGTAGGAAAATCATATACAATAGAAAGGTCATCAGCTACAGGACAAGCATGTGGATCATGGCAAATAGATATAAAGCCAAAATATACAGACAATAGAGGAGAATTAAAAACATGCAGTGCAAATAACGGATTTGCATTTGTCTGTGATACAGGTCTATCTTGCCAGACTTCAACACCCACACCAACACCAACCCATACACCCACACCAACATTCACCCCAACACCTACTTTTACTCCTACACCAACCGGGACACCATCAGCCTCTCCAACTCCTACACCATCTCTTCCCCCAAACTTGCATGCGTGCGAAATTTTGACATTCACATTAAACCAGCCATCGCCAACCCCCACCCCTTCGGAAACATTAACTAATACTCCCACTCAAACACCAACCGGAACGCCGTCGCAAACACCATCGCTTACCCCATCTTCAACTGCCACTCCTACTCCTACACTGGCCTCATGTAACAATTCTTGTCAAGTAAACTCAAATTGCCAAAGCGGTCTTATATGCCAAGCGGGGTCCTGTAGAAACCCATCCTGCACCAGTGATAGTGATTGCAGCTGTGACATTACAACCACAACACCAACCAATACTCCTGTCACGTCTGCCGCATTGCCTCAAGCAGGATACTCACTGCCAACAATTCTTCTTGCAGCCCTGTCAATAATAGCTATCACGACTGCTTTGGTACTGGCTTTATAAAAAGGATTGGGCCTTCTTTTAATTCAAGACAGGTTTAGTATAAGATTTAACAGCAATGCGTAGATGGGTAAAAAGAAACTTATTTTTGATAGTATTGTTTTTTCTTTCTTTTTTTGTTTCACTAGCTATTTTTTTTCATACATTCAGAGTTGACAAAGAGGGAAATTTACTAATTGCTGCAAAACTATGGAGTGACTTTGGTTCTACAATACCCCTTATCAGATCCTTCTCACTTGGGGAAAACTTTCCACCAGAATATCCTATATTTCCTGGTCGCCCAATTAGATACCACTTTGGTTTCTATGCCATTGTGGGACTTCTTGAAAGGTCAGGCATCAGAATTGACATAGCCCTAAATACCCTCAGTGCCTTGTCATTCTCCCTTTTGGTCATCCTCATCTATCTACTTGCACAAACACTTTTCCAAAAACGGGCCATCTCCATATTAAGTATTACCATGTTTCTCTTTCCTGGCTCGCTTGGATTTATAAACTATTTCAAGAAAAACCCAATCTTCCCTGGCAACATACTGCAAATACTTACCAATCGGGAATTCGCTTCGTTTGGACCATACGACAGAGGAATAATATCAGCATTTTGGAACCTTAACATTTATACCAACCAAAGACACCTAGCTATGGCGTATTCATTTTTTATTGTTGTACTAATTCTTCTTTATAGGTACAAAGATAATCCAAAAGGAATCAACTACTACCTGGCTATGATGCTGGGACTGGTAATTGGAATGTTTCCTTTTTTCCATATGGCTGTATTTGGAATGATCATTGTCTCTCTAGGGATCGCTTTTCTCCTTTTTCCAAGATTGCGGCTTACGCTTCTATTAATAGGCACCATCTCGGCGGTAATTGCTTTTCCTCAAATAGTCTATATGGGAAAAGCAGAACTAGAAGTGGAATACTTTCGCCCGGGCTACCTAATTGAAGGTTTGACTCCAAGAAATTTCATCTCCTACTGGTTCATGAATCTGGGACTAAATTTGATCCTTCCTTTCATTGGCTTTCTAATGGCTAATAAGGACCAACGGAAGGTGTTTATTTTTTTCTTTACCCTTTTTATTATCGGAAACACTTTTGTTTTTACAACAGATATTGCAACCAATCATAAGTTTTTTAATATATATTTAATAGGGGCTTCAGTATTCAGTGCATATGCCCTTTATACAATTTGGAGGGCCAACTGGGTTGGAAAAATAACCACAATACTAGCATCTTTTATTCTGACATTTAGTGGTCTCATCGATTTCTTCCCAATACTTAACGATGGGCATATGAAAATGATTGACATAAAAAACAATCCTGCCGCAAGTTACATCCTCACGACCCCCAAAAAGTCAGTCTTCTTAAACTCAAAATTTCTCTATGACAATGCCTCCATTGCCGGACGAAAAATATTCATGGGTTGGCCATACTTTTCCTGGGGAGCAGGATACGACACTATCAAAAGGGAAAAAATAATGAAAGCCATCCTCAACCCTTCCTCTAAAAGCGAAGCTTGCCACCTACTGGAAGGAGAGGGAATTGACTATGTTGAAATGGAGATTCCACCCAACCTTCTCGATTATCCAATAAATCACGACTTTTACAATTCAGAGTTTGTTAAGACTTATTCCAACCCAGAATCAACATATTCTATCTATTCTGTATCACAAAGCTGTAAGACTTTATAATAACTCGCCAAGAAATTATCAGAGTTACAATAACAACCAAAATATTATAAACTACTTCCCAGATTATTAAATAAATGGCAAATTCAAATACTTATTCCATTGCAAAAAAGATTAAAAATTATTTTAGGAACAACTCTATCATCGAAAAAAAACTAGGAATACCTCCCGACTATCAAGCAAAAGCATTAAAAAGCAAAAATTTTCTTCAATCTAATTGGCATAGAAACAAACTACTCATACTTGAAAAAGTCATATCTAAAGGAAAGGATAAAATCCTTTTAGACCTGGGAACTGGATCGGGTAATCTTGAGCTTCATTTCCATGATAAAGTTGGCAAGATTATTGGTGTAGATTATAATGATGAAGCACTACTCTACCTTCAAAGTACCCTAACAAAGGAAAAGATAAGAAACATCGATCTTATCCAGGCAGACATAAGAAAACTAAAAAAAGTCAATACAATACCAAAAGCCGACTACATAACAATGATTGACGTTATTGAACACCTTTATGAAAAGGATGTCAGAAAGCTCGTTCGTGAATTATCAAATTACCTGAAAAAGGGTGGCAAGGTTATCATTATCACCCCAAACTACCACAGCATTTGGCCTTTCATAGAACGTTTCTTGGAAAGACTAAATCTTGTCCCCAGATTTACAAATGCCCAACATCTTTCTAAAATGGATAGACGCTTTCTCAACAAGCTTTTTTCCGAAAATGGTTTTCGCTGTAACAACTTTACAACATTTAATACCATATCTTTTCTGGCACCATCCAGAAAGATATCGGGTTTCTTGTGTTCAATGGAATATTTGCTTAAATTCCCTTATGGAAACCTTATACTAGCGGTCTACTCCAATTCAAAATCAAATTAATATGAATGCTACAACTTACTTATATATCTTAAAATGGTGGCTGGTACTAGCTATTTTGGGGTTCTCATCAATTCCTTCAGTCTACTATCTCTTTAGAGATATCAAAAGCTTTGGATGGGCATTCTCCAAATTAACAGGAATACTAGTGGTATCTTATCTCACGTTTCTTGCGGGAATATTTAAACTTGCCCATTTTAATTCCACAACTATTTTTCTTTTGTGGACGATGTTTTTAGGCATTAACCTATATATTTTTTCAAAACTAAAGCGCGAGATACTACCAAAGTTACAGAAAAATCTTACTTACATATTGATTGAAGAGTTGTTGTTTTTATTTGGACTAGTTTTTTGGTCGTATGTCCGTGGTCACCAGCCTGACATCGAAGGCCTTGAAAAATTTATGGACTATGGGTTCGTCAACAGTCTTCTCAGGTCAGACTACCTTCCACCAATTGATATGTGGTTTTCAGGAAAACCTATAAACTACTATTGGTTTGGGCATTTTATTACTGCACTTATTACCAAGGCTACTAACATTCCAGCCTGGATCTCTTATAATTTGATGTTAGCCACCATCATGGGGCTAGTTCTATCTCAAACCTTCTCAATAGTTTCGGGGCTAGCGGCCATTTTTACCCCCCAAAAAAAAACAATAATACTAGCAGCAATTATCTCTGCTACCCTATTGGTATTTGCAGGAAACTTCCATACCCCATACTATGTTTTGAAAAACGGTAGCGAAAAATACTGGTATCCAGATGCCACAAGATTTATCGGTTATAATCCGGACGTTGACGACAAAACAATACATGAGTTTCCTATCTATTCCTTTGTGGTTGCTGACCTACACGGACATCTCCTTGACCTTCCAATTGTAGTTCTCTACATCAGCCTCCTTGCTGTCTATATCTTGGCTGAAAAGGATAAAAAACACTCGGTTTATTCTCTAATCACATTGGGTTTTTTACTGGGAGTAATGTTTATGACAAACACGTGGGACTTTGCAAATTATCTTCTTCTAACTGGGGCATCTTTCGCTTTTTTTGCGGCCAGAAAAAAAGAGTTCTTAAAACAGATATACATATCTGCCATCTGGGGTCTTTTTATCCTAATCTCAGCAATAATCTTTGCATCCCCATTTATCATCAATTTTGAATCAATAGCTCAAGGAATCAGACTAACACATAGCCATTCTCCCTTGTGGCAATTAGCAATCCTATGGGGATTCCCCGCTATATTAACAGCATGCTTCTCAATCATGATCTTAAAGATTAAAAACAGGCTTCCTTCAGATCTTTTTATTATCTGTCTTCTTGCCACCGGCTGGGTGCTTATCATCTTACCTGAAGTCATATATGTTAAGGACATCTATATAGCTTCCCACTACAGAGCAAATACTATGTTCAAACTAACTTACCAAGCTTTTGTTATGTTTTACTTAAGCAGTGGTTACATCATTTTCCGCTTACTAACCTTTATTGACAACAAAATAGCAAGACTCACACTGTCCGTATTTTTTGCCCTGATTCTGTACTCCATTATGATTTATCCTTACTATGCTATAAGGTCATACTATGGGAAATTGGGAAACTTCAAAACTTTAGACGGGGAGTCCTGGACAAAGGTTAAACTTGAGAATTTATCAAATGCTATCTGGTGGTTTAGAAAAAACACCAACGGACAACCTGTGATACTTGAGGCGCCCGGAGACTCTTACACCCAATTCAATATTGTTTCGGCATATACCGGTCTTCCAACTGTCTCCGGATGGTTTGTGCATGAATGGCTTTGGAGAGGAGAAGCTAAATACCCTCAGCAAAGAGTGACTGATGTTACCACCATCTACACATCCCCAAGCCTTGAAAACACCACTCAAGAACTGAAAAAATACAACGTAAGATATATTATTGTTGGGCAGTTTGAGCGTGAAAAGTTTCCAAACTTGATGGAGGAAAAATTTAACAAACTGGGAGTACTTAAAGCTCAGTTTGGAGATACAAAAATCTACGAAGTAAGATCAAAAAATCAATGAATTCTTTTTCTGCACCCACACCAAATCACCTCCTTGAAGGTCTAAACGAAAACCAAATCAAAGCAGTTACCACCAAAAACACTCCCCTCTTGGTGCTTGCTGGAGCCGGTAGTGGGAAAACAAAAGTCCTAACCCATAGGGCCGCATACTTTGTCCACCAAGGATTGGTAAATGCCCAAAATGTTCTTCTTCTCACATTCACAAATAAAGCCGCTGCAGAAATGAAAGACAGGATTTCCCTCCTTACAAGAGAAGCCCTCGGCTTCGCTGGCACTTTCCATTCCTTTTGCGTGAAGATACTGCGTTCTGAGGCAAAAAACGCTGGTGTTCCTCAAAACTTTGTTATCTATGATGAAGACGACCAGAAAGAACTGGTTTCCCGGGTTGTTAAGAGCCTAAATATGGATAGTGAGAAATTCAGGCCGTCAGAGATACTAAACTACATTTCAGAGGCAAAAAACAACATGGTCACACCATACGACTATGAAAAACTTGCTCAAGGAACATGGCAAATGGCGGTCTCCAAAATCTATAAAGAATATGAAAGACTTCTTCGCAGATCTGGGGCGTTGGATTTTGATGACCTTCTTTTGAGAGTGGTGGAAATGCTTGCAACCAAAGATTCAGTTCTTCGAAGATTACAAGAAAAATTTAATTTTGTGTTAGTTGACGAATGGCAAGACACAAATAAAATCCAATATATGCTTACAAAACTTATGGTGAGCAAGCAAAAAAAACTCACTGTGGTGGGAGATGCCTCACAATCAATTTATTCATGGAGAGGTGCTGACTACAAAAACATAAATTATCTCATTAAAGAATTTCCAGAAATAACAATCATCAACCTCGAACAAAACTACCGTTCAACACAGATAATACTGGATGCAGCAAACAGTATCATTCAGAAAAATTCATCCCACCCTATACTTTCTCTGTGGACAAACAAAAAGGGCGGACAAAAGATAAAAGTTTATCAAGCACGGTCCGAGATAGATGAAGCACTCTTTGTAGTGGAAGAAATTCACAACCTCCTAATACAAGGGTGTAATTTGAATGACATTGCCATTCTTTATCGCACCAATGCACAGTCGCGAGTGATAGAAGAAAGAATGCTACACGCGGGCATGCCATATATTGTTGTCGGTGGGGTAAAATTCTATGCACGCAGAGAAATAAAAGACATCCTTTCATTCCTAAGACTCCTGGCAAATCCTCACGACTCAGTCTCAAAAAAAAGGGTTGAGAAATTGGGAAAAAGAATAAGCTCTAGGTTTGATAATTTTGCCGACAAACTCGATAGTAACTGGCAGGAAGAAACAAGCACTCTTGATATCATGGATGCTGTTGTTCAAGCAACTGGATACCTATCTAAATTCAAAAGACAAACAGAAGAGAATCTTGCACGCATTGAAAACATCAACGAGCTTCGCTCGGTTGCTGCTTCTTTTTCAAATATTCATGAGTTTTTAGAAAATGTGCTACTTGTTGAAAGTGAACAGGAAAAAAGAGGGCTTTTGTCTTCCAATCAATCAGAAAAAGGTACTGTTACGCTTATGACTCTCCATGCGGCAAAGGGACTAGAATTTAAGATCGTCTTTATCATTGGGATGGAGGAGGGAATTTTTCCCCACTCAAGAACACTGTTTGACCCCGACCAGATTGAAGAGGAAAGAAGACTTGCATATGTTGGAATTACCCGCGCAAAAGAGATACTTTACCTAACCTACGCGCAACGTCGTCTCTACTTTGGAAAAAGGTCTAGCAATCCTCCAAGCAGATTCCTTATAGACATCCCCGCACAGCTAATCGAATCTGTTGTCGACCAACCACAATCCTTTCAAGGATTATCCCACTACAACAATAGTGGTAAGTTGGAGGATCTAATTTATATTGATCAAGACTTTTGAGGCAATATCGCAGAATTTTAACTTTCGGATATTTTTCGTGTAATATTATTATATGAACAATAGGCATCCACTGCAATCGCCTGAATGGGCGGAGTTCAGAAAATCATGGGGGAATAGAATCATCCAAACTCAATATGGTTATCTAACAGTCCATAAAATACCATTTACAAAATTCAATGTAGCAGTTTTTGAAAAAGGCCCAATTCCAACTGGTCCCATGTTAGATGCCCTTAGAAAAATTGGTAAAAAACATAACCTTATCTTCATTAAACTTGAGCCAAACATCTTTTGGAAAACTCCAATCTCCAGTCTCGACAATCGCGCCCGAATTAGCCTAATAAAACTCCTAAAAAAGCACGGTTGTGTCCGCGGCAGAAAACTATTTACCCCAACAACATTTTGGATTGATTTAACCCGTAGCGAAGATGACCTACTTAAATCTTTCCATCATAAGGCAAGATACAACATCCGCTATGCAGAAAAGAACGGAGTAAAGGTAAAAATTGATAATTCTGAAGAAGCATTTGAAAACTACATCAGTCTGATGCGCGAAACAATCCAGCGGCAAAAATTTTACGCTCATTCGGAAAAATATCACCGACTGATGTGGAAATGTCTTCATCAAAAGCCATTGGCTGACCACAAGCAACCAATTGCACACTTGCTGACTGCGTCCTACAATCCACATCCTGATAAAAAGTCTCCAGACGAAACCCTAACAGCCTGGATTGTTTTTGTGTACGATAAATTCCTCTATTACCCTTACGGAGCATCAACAGATAAATACAAACACCTCCAGTCAAACTCTTTGATGATGTGGGAGGCAATAAAATTTGGGAAAAAGATGGGTTGTGTCGTCTTTGATCTTTGGGGTAGAGAGGAGGGTAAGGGATTCACAAAATTCAAGGAGGGCTTCAACCCCCAAGTTATGGAATCTCTTGGAACATGGGATCTTGTACTCAACCCCATTATATACTGGGGATATAGAATTGCAGAGTCTGTTAGATGGAGAATTCTGCGGCTTAGAAACAGGTTTCTGATACCAAAGTTCTAACACAAAATGGATCTCCGCCAGACAACCGAATACGCAGGCTACCTGAGAAAGTTAGGCTGGACAGTCGAAAAGAAAAACTCAACTTTCTACTTTATTAAAAAAATACCACTTATTGGCAGTGTCATAAAGGTTCAGAGGTTCTCTGAAGTCGATTTTCATTTTCTTAGTAAGCTTGAAAAAAAATACCGAGCATTTCAGACTATCCTCGAACCAGATTGTGGTTATCAGTCGTCAAAAATTATAAGCCAGGGTTTCAGGCAATCTAAATCCACATATTTGCCCACCAAAACAGTTTTACTAGATCTGAAAAAGCCATATAAGGCACTTCTTTCAGAGATGCATCATAAAACCCGCTATAACATTAGAAAATCCCAAAAGCTAGGGCTTAAGGCTTTCAATTCTCAAGACATCGAACTATTCTCAGACTTCTGGCAAAAAAGCGCTCTCCGGCAACGCGGTATGTTCATTTCGCAAAAAAAAGAGATCTTGGCTCTCTACAACGCATTCAAAAGCAAATTGGATATCGTCTTTGTCACTGCCTCAAATGCCAAGCATGCCACTAGCAACAATGTCTTAGCCGGCATCCTTTGCATCTACTCCAGAGGTAGCGCTCACTATATGTATGCGGCCGCGTCCTCTCTCGGGAAAAAAATGTTTGCTCCTACCCTTGCCGTATGGAAATCAATAAAACTTGCTAAAAAAAAGGGGGGTGGGTTTTACGATTTCGAAGGGATCTATGATGAGCGCTTTCCTATGCCAAGTTGGAAAGGTTTTTCAAGATTCAAAATGTCCTTTGGGGGTAGCGTCGTTGAATATCCCGGATCATTTGAGAAATTAAGAATTCCCATTTGACCTAATCTTCAGCATTACAAAAAATCTTAAACTCACAATCCTTACATATGATATTCTTAGAGCAAACAAAGCTTGATTTTTCAATTTCCTCCTTAATAGTAAATATCTCCTCCACCGCCTTGCTTAGGTCCTCAGCTGTTCTTTGAGTACTAATTTTTTCCTGATTATCCAGAAAGTATAAAGACAACTTTACCTTCTCAGCCTTTCTGGCAAACGGGTACTCTTTTACTCCTGATGCTGCAAGAGCATAAAAAGTAAGTTGTAAATCATTGTCCACATCCTGCTGGCTAGGAATGCGAGCAGATGTCTTATAATCAATTATCTCGATACTTCCATCTTCTAGCTCATCAATGCGGTCAATTTTTCCGCCAATCTTAAGGGTTCTTTGACCACTTGAATCTGAATGTGGTATCTCTGGTGATAAGTTCATAATAAAGGGTTGCTCCAAAGCTATTGTCTTAACACTTCGATCAAAACCGTTCTTTAGATAACCCTCAAGATAAATCTTTCCTTTGTTGTAAAATTGCTTTTCCTGCTCCCTACTTATAAAGCCTTCATCAATCCAAGACATCTTAAGACAATCCAAAATTAACCTCTCACCTGGCTTCTCTCCTCGGCCTACCCTCTCATAAAAAAGTTTTAAGGCAGCGTGAATCGACGTTCCAAAGCTTGATGACGCCGATGGTGGGGTAGGTATCTTGTATATGTAGCGTAGCTTAAAATGGAGCGGGCAGACAGCAAACGCCTCGATTTGCGATACAGATAAATAGTCAATATGAAAATCAAAACCAGGCTCATCAACTGATAATTTATTCACATCATAAACAAACAGGCTTGGTTGCACACTCTCCCTGATTGTCTCAACCGATATCGCGTGTTCACCCAAGGCCTCGAAAATGAATGGCGATAGTTTTTTTACCCTTTTCCCTTCTCCATAGTAATCGGACGCTGTTAGGAAAAGCTTTTCTTGGGCACGTGTCATACCAACATAAAAAAGTCTTCTTTCCTCTTGGATATGGTAGTCACCTAGGGGTAAAAGTTCTTTGACAAGCTCATCCGGAATTGGTATCTGTTCTTTCCTCTCAGTTGAAGGGAAACGAGCATTTACTAGGTTGACCAAAAAAACAACCGGAAACTCCAAACCCTTTGCTCCATGAACAGTTAGTAGATTCACAGCATTTACTCCTGTCCAGTCATCGTTTGATGCGAGGGGAGACTCACCTAATTCACTAGCTAGATCTATCCATTCAACAACAGCTCCCACACTTGAGTCATCATGCTCTGTCTCGTACGTTCTTAATTTATTAAAAAATCTAGATATATTCATGGCTTTTTTCTCAGCTAGTGGCTTATCGGGATTAAGCATTTTATTGACTATTCCCATATCTTGCAAAAAGTAAAAAAGTAGCTGGCCAGCACTTTCCCCTTTTACCATGTTCAGGTGCTTCAAAATCACCTTCGTCAACCTAACAACCTTTTCCTTCCCTTTGGGCGACAACAAAATTTTCTCAGCATCCTCACAGGCCGCAAAAAGACTAATATTTTTCTTCCTTGCATAACTTGTTATAGCTGCAAGATCTCTGCCAGAAATCTCAAGGCTGTCCATAGACAAAAGTCGATACATAGAAACAGAATCATCAATATCGTTCAACACTTTAAGATAGGCAATTAGATCAATAATTTCTGGCTGCCTAAAGAGCCTACCTGGCCCAAGAAACTGGTGTGGAATTCCAATCCTGCTCAAAGCACGAACAAAGACATCTGCATGGTTATTTGCTCTAACTAGAATTGCGAAGTCGCTATATTTGTACTTTTGTCCCGAAATAACCATATCTCGAATTTTTTTGGCAACCCAGTCTGCTTCATTCTCAACCCGATCTAAATGCACAAATTCAATAACATCTTCATCCTTTTCCCAACTTTGCTTTACCATCGAGACAAGCTTTTTATCAATCTTCTCAACCACTTCCAATCTATCAGGATTATTAAACTGAATTAGATTGTAGGCCTTGTCCAAAATTTCCTGATTGGAACGATAATTTTTGGTCAGAGTAACAACCCTCACACCTGGAAAGTATTTGCGAAACTGAATAACATTTGAAATAGCAGCGCCCCGCCAACGATAAATAGCCTGGTCGTCATCTGCAACAACAGTTATATTTCCGTTTTCTCCCGCAAGCAGTCGCACAAGCTCATTCTGGGAATAATTTGTATCCTGATATTCATCAACTAATATATATTTAAACTGTTTTTGGTACTTTTTTAGTATATTTGGTCTGGTTCTAAAAAGAAGCAAGCTTTTGGCAATTAAATCTCCAAAGTCCATATAGCCACCCTTGATTTTTAGGTCATCATAAGTTTTGTATGCCTTGGCAAGTTCTAACCATTTTTGGCTTTCTAACTTAGCTTCCTCTGGTAGCTTTTTCTTCTTGCTTTTTGAATGTGCCCATTTGAGATACTGCTCTGGGGTAATATCTTCATCCTGAAGCCTTGAAAAATGATCCAACATACCTTCAATATATTTGGTAGGGTTCGCAAGAGGGCGAAAGTAATCAAGTTCAAAGGCAAATAGATTCTTTCTTACAAGCTGCACCGCCTCAGACTCAGATAAAAGCTTGTACTTGGGGTCAAGACCGATATGCAAAGCCTCGGATCTAAGTATTCTATCGCAAAACGAGTGGAAGGTCATAATCCACATTTGGATATAGCCATAAGGTAAAGCTTCATCAACTCGCGACTCCATTTCCATCGAAGCCTTTTCGGTAAAAGTAAGACCCAAGATCTCAGACGGGTTAGCTAACCCCTTTGTGACTAAGTACTTTATCCGCTCGGTTATAACTGTTGTTTTTCCAGTGCCTGCACCTGCAATGATCAAAAGAGGCCCATTGCCGTGTCTTACCGCCTCTATTTGTTCTGGATTAAGTTTGTACTTTGACATCCCCACAATTTTAACACTCACAAAATAAAACACCTACTATCAACCACCAGCAAGCTAAGTACTAAAAATCCCTATAAGCAAACATTCTTGTCCTTCAAGTCTAAAGGGTTAAGTAAGCTTTGGAGTATCACCAGACTTATTTTCCAACCTGTTAACTGAGTATATTTTTTGTCCTAGATTTGATATATTTTCCATAACAGCGGACATTATGTTGTATGCATTATTCAAGTGTTTCTGCAATAACTTAAGCGAGCTCTCTGTTTTAACAAAATCCTTTTGAATTGCCCTTAAACTCAGTAGTAATTCTTTTGCCTGTTTTTCGATTTTTTGACCTTCAAAACTCATAAGTATTGCGCGAAGAAACGCATAAAAGGTTGTTGGGGAGACAGGGAGCACTCTTTTATCGCTTGCAAAATCAAACAGCTCCGGGTCACTTACTACCTCGTAGTAAACAGCCTCACTTGGCAAATACATCAAAGCATAGTCTACAGTTCCTTCTTGAGTTAAAATATATTTTTGGGAAATATCTGAAATATGACTCTTAACATCTCTCACAAAGTTTTTTCTAAATACGCTTTTTTCACTCTCTGTATTTGAAGATATCATCTGCCTAAAATTCTCCATCGGAAATTTTGAATCAATAGGGATAATGCCAGCAGAAGTAACTATTGCGGCATCAACCTTTTCACCAGACTTAAATGCGTACTGAAGATTAAATGAAGATTTGGGTAAATATTGCAAAAGCATTTCCTTTAAGATCTGTTCTCCTATGTTTCCACGAATTTTCGGAGACCTCAAAAATTCCTGCAACTCCTTCATGCCCCGCCCGATCTCGTTCATCTCGCCTAAATTCCTTTGCACCTCACTAATAACCCTGGCTGCTCTATCAAGTCTCTCATTAAACACTCTTCCTTGCTCATCCAGCCTTACATTTGTAGTCTTAAGATATTCTAAGAGTTCATCACTTGGCTTTTGTGAGGCTAACTCTTTTACCTTCTTGTTCAAAAATACCGCGAGAATAACAAACCCCAATATAATGACAAGGATTAAAAGGGAAATGTCCATACTGTAATATTGTACTACCTAAGGTTAAAATGAAAAAATGTACTCTAGGGATTCATTTATTAAATTAAGGGGGAACCGCCTGCAAAACCTAAGGCTTAGAAAAAATATAGGAATCTTAGCCATGGGGATTGCCGCAACCACCTCTTGTATCATCTACCTTTTGATAAAGACAGATCCTTACACATTATATCCTATACCTTTTCTTCTTTTCTTCATCTTTTTGGATCTATTCTGGATATTTAACGTCCTATTTGTACATAAGCGCCGAGCCTTGATTGCTTCGGTTTTAATTACTTTTATTCTCTTTGTAAGATCCATAGGGCTGGTTGGCATCGCCTACATATTCTTGCCCCTATCTCTAGGCATACTTCTTGAACTAGTTTTTTCCATAAAAAAACATTGACAGCATTGGCGCTACTGTTATACTGCAGATTAGGCATCCATTAATTCTATGAGGATCTCTAAACAATCTCTAAATCAATCAATAAAAAATGAATTATATAATACAATTGCTCAAGCCATAGCAGACCTAAAAAATAAAGATGAGGCTTTGTCATTTCTTAAAGATTTTTTTACAAAAGCAGAGCTTGAAGCTTTTGCAAAACGCCTTGCAGTGGCATACTGGTTAAGAAAAAGGAGAACGTATCAAAATATTAAGGATAACTTAAAGGTCTCAAGCGCAACTGTGGCATCAATTGAAAGGCAAATGAAAAAAGAAGGGTTTCAACTAATCATCAAAAAGATAGAAGCAGAAGAGTGGGCAAACATATGGAGTGAAAGGATAAAAAAATTCAAAAAATAGCAATCAGGCTTGGATATGAAGGCTAACAATGCTAAAATTGCCTCATTGGACAAGAAATTCTATATCACAACAACTCTACCATACGTCAATGCCCAGCCACACATTGGCTTTGCGTTGGAGATAGTCCAGGCAGATACACTCGCACGTCTCCACAGACTGCTGGGAGAGGATGTTGTTTTCAATTTTGGTACTGACGAACATGGACAAAAAATCTATCAAAAAGCAAAGGAGTCAGGAAAAGACCCACAAGAGTACTGTGACGAGTATGCAAAAAAATTCGAAGCGTTAAAAACTGCACTTAACCTCTCATACACAAATTTTATAAGAACAACAGATCCAAAGCATATATTTGCCGCTCAAGAATTTTGGAGGCTGTGTTACAAGAACGGATATATCTATAAAAAAAATTACAAACAAAAATATTGTGTTGGCTGCGAGCTTGAAAAAAGCGACTCTGAATTAATAGATGGAAAATGCCCAATACATCCACATTATCAAATAGAAATAATCGAAGAAGAAAACTATTTTTTCCGTTTTAGTCATTTTCAAAGTAAGCTACTGGAGTTTTATAACAAAAATCCTAATTTTGTCGTACCAAAAGGAAAGTTTAGAGAAATAAAAACATTTGTTAAAAACGGACTTCAGGACTTTTCAATCTCGCGTCTGAAAAAGAAAATGCCATGGGGAATCAACGTGCCGGGAGACGAAAACCAAGTAATGTATGTGTGGTTTGATGCTTTAATCAACTACATTTCCACTCTGGGATGGCCAGATAACCAGAAAAGCTTCCAAGATTTCTGGCCAGGCGTTCAGGTTGCAGGGAAAGATAATTTAAGACAACAGACAGCTATCTGGCAAGCCATGCTTATGGCTGCAGGCCTACCACCGTCAAAGCAAATCTTTATCCATGGTTTCATAACAGTTGACGGCCAAAAGATTAGCAAGTCACTCGGTAATGCCATTGATCCTATCTCCCTGGCTCAAAAATACGGCACAGATACTATCAGATACTTTTTGCTTTCAAAGATAAATCCTTTCGAGGATTCCGACTTTACCCAACAAAGACTTGAAGACGCATACAATGCCGATCTGGCAAACGGAATAGGAAACCTAATCTCCCGAGTCGCCAAACTCTGTGAACTAAGGAAGGTGCCAATAGAAGCCCCCAAAAAGATGCAGGTTGACAAAGATATTATAAGGCATCTCAATAATTATGAGTTTGATAAAGCTGTTGAGGTCGTGTGGGCAAAAATATCAAACGCCGATAAATATATTAACTCAAATAGACTATGGGAAGGCACACAAAGTTCAAATAAAATTGCCTACGTTGTTGACTTAGTAAGAGATATTGCGTATAACTTAAAACCATTTTTGCCCGATACGTCTGACCGCATAGAAAAACACTTTCTAGGACCAACAATTAGATCTATTTCAGAACCTTTATTTCCCAGGCTGGGTTAAAAGAGCGCTTTGCTCACAAGGCAACTTATCATGATTAGAAATTTCATCCTCAGACACGAAAGGCTAGTTTACAGATTCCTTGAAATACTGCCTGGGTTTGTCTCGTGGAATTTGATCCTCTTCCCCTACTGGGGAATCTTACTTATTCCAAATGTGGTGGCCTATTTTATTCTTGCTTACAATATATACTGGCTGTATCAGTCTTTCCAAATTGCAATCTCGGCAACCATTTCCCACTTCAGGGTTCAATCAGCAATGATCTATGATTGGTTGGGAGACCTAAAGTCATTCCCTGACTGGAGAAGGGTTAACCACCTAATTATCATAACCACCTACAAAGAGCCTGTCTATACGCTTGAGAGAACTCTTACCTCATTAGCCCATCAGACTTTGCCAAAAGACCAAATTCATGTAGTACTAGCAATGGAGAAAAAAGAACCGGAAGAGGACCGCAATGCTAAACTTAAGATCTTAAAAAGAAAATTTGGCAGGACATTTGGAAACTTTTTTGTAACTACCCACCAACTCATGCCAGGAGAAATCGCCGGAAAATCTTCTAATGAAAGATATGCAGCACTCTGGGCTAAAGATGAATTGACAAAATTAGGTATGGATCTTGACTATCTTGTTGTAACCAGCTGTGACGCAGATCATAAGTTCCACCACAACCACTTCGCATACCTTACATACTCATTCCTGGACAATCCCAAGCGATACACTACATTCTGGCAGGCAGGAATTATGTACTACAATAATATCTGGAGACTACCAGCAATCACCAGAGTCCCAAACACTCTAGGCTCAATCTGGAACCTATCACTTCTTCCTAGGAAAGACAAGCTAATAAATACAGCTAATTATTCGCTTTCTTTTAGACTTCTTGATGAAGTTGGATATTGGGATCCTGACAAAATCCCCGAGGACTGGGGAATTTTCTTCAAAGCATATTACGCTAAAAATGGAAACGTTGAGGTAGAACCTCTCTATCTCCCCCTTTATGCTGATGCCGCCGAAGGACCTACACTATTAAGAACACTTGTCAATGAATACAACCAGAAGAAACGCTGGGCTTGGGGTGTGTCTGATGATCCATGGATCATCCGCAACTACTTCCTAAACAACAAAATCTCGTTTTGGGACAAGACAACTAGGGTCCTTTTTCTAATACAAGCGCATTTTCTCTGGCCGGTTCATTTTTTTATAATAACAATCGGGTTATCACTTCCTTCAGTCTTCAACCCGCGTTTCGCACGAACCACACTCGGGTACACCATCCCCAAGCTTTCGTCAACCATTCTGACAATAGCATTGGTCTTTCTTCTTATCATCCTTGTCCTTGACAAAATCTATAAACCAACAAGGCCGAAGGATTTCCCCGTGTGGAGGGCTCTCCTTACCCCACTTGAGTTTGTGCTAATGCCAATTGCCGGCTTTTTCCTCCTCACATTGCCCGGTATCGACGCTCACACTCGACTTATGCTTGGCAAATACATTCAATACAAGGTAACCGAAAAAATATAAGGCTCACACAGCCTGGAGAAAAATTTGCTAGACTTGTTTTACTGCCCATTATGGAAAATGCCCTTACCCAAAGTCTAAATGCCAAAGAAAGCCTGGCTGCAATCATATCTTCAAG
>JAGUZK010000007.1 GCA_020060845.1 Candidatus Woesebacteria bacterium | reverse complement strand
TCTCGGAAACTTCAACCAATTAAACCCCTCAATAGGTGCATCTTTCCATGCTCCCCCCACAGAAGCAAATACCGCCACCAACAATCCAATCACCAACCACAATAACCCCTCAGTTTCAACCTGAGCTGCCCAATAACTTGCACTAACCAGAAACAATATGGCCCCAACCCCCAAAGACAACCTCCAACGATAGGGGACTACTCTTCCTAAATAATGAAAAGACTGAGGTATCTTGTATATCCCCTCTCGCTGCTTTCGTCTAAATAAACCCTTCCATATTTCATGGCTAATTCTCTCAAAAGCCATTGCTGCCAGCACCAGCACTATCACACTTGCCTCCATGCCAAACATCTCTACCATCCACCCAAGTAGCACAAAGAAACCCAAAGTACTCACCACTGATCTAAAAAAACTCTTCCATTCAAATCCCTCGTAAGGCGTATCCTTATACGCTCCCCAAGAAGCAGTCATCACCCCTGCCAGTACCGCCATAGTCAACTCCAAAAACATATTCATACTTATGTACCCATTCTCTCTCTACTAGCCTCGCAAGTAAACCTTTTGTTAACGATCAACATCAACTCAACATTAAACCGTCTTTTGTTGAGCAGGCCGGTAGAACCCTTTGCATCCTCACAACGATTGTCTCACACCAAGGCTAAACGAGACAAATAAGACAGTATAAAAAAGAGAATTTCAGATTTATCGAGCTCTTCTTTTTGGAGGTAAAGAGAACTCATCCAGGAGACGCATTAGTAAGCTTGCAAGAGATAGATACTCTATTGTTTTTAGAAGATCGTTTTGTATAAAATTTAGATGTGCTTTTTTATCCCTAACTCCGACGATTCCTTTGTATAAATTCATTATGCCCCGCTGCTCAGCCTTATCAAGGCTAGTTTTAAGCGAGTTGAATTTTATCTTGGGTCTTTGGTTGTCGCAGCCAAAAACATGATTCATCAAACTATCCCCATCCAGATCCCTACCGTTGTCATCCTTGGGACGTTTAGTCTTAACCTTAACCTGATCTATAACCTCAACAAGTGCGTTTTGAATCGCTCCTTTGAAATCGTTGTTTTCAAATTGTTGAAAAGCAACCTCTTTTATTCGAGGGTGGAAATCATACTGGGCGAAAAGCCCTGTCCCTTGGTCTAGCTTAGTAGTAATTGGACGCTTTTGAATATACTTCCACCTATCACCCTTTTTGACACGACTTAAAAACCCCTCTGGCCGAACAGCGCGCATCAAGGCTACACTAAGACTTGAGCTATTGAAGTGGTATCCAGTAGCAGCAAGTCTGTCAGAAACCTCCGAAACATCTCTTGGTCGAGAGAAGAATCCCTTGAGCCAAAGAATCTTCAAGAGCCTTGGAATTGTGGCATTTTTGTTATTCTTCATTACTAAAGCTGTTCTCAACAAACTGCTCACCAGAGTTGGTAACATACCAAGCCTTTTTAGAGTCTTTCTTTGCAGATGCTTCGGCCATGTGTCCTTTTCTAATATTTAGATTAACTTTGTCATTAATATTAGGCGGCTTTTTCTCCTTGGCATTTTCATATCCAGCTTGTAAATCCGCAATATTGAAGGAGGTAAAACCACGATAGCTCTCAAGGTAATAGCCAATCGCAAGTGTTTTTTGTACATCATCTGCGGGTTTCTTAGAAATTAAAAATTCCCTCAGAGATAACCCCTTTTTATCTCCTGACTGAGCACCTGAGGTTTTTGTAGTAGGTTTGCCAACAGCTTCTTCTAGGCGAGACACTCTTTTTTCCAGATTTTCTAGCTGCTTTTGAAAATTATTACTCATCTTCTTCTTTTTTTCTCAATGAGGCAATCTTGGGTAAAGAATATCCGGGAATGAAATAGCTTCCACCCTCTTCCATGTCAACAAGCCCGGCAGTTCTAAGCTGTGATAAATAGGAACGTGTGGAGTTATAATTGACACCCGTTACTTTGCTAATTTCCTTGGGCTTTTCAGACTCCTCTTCTCGAGAAATTTTCCCAGTCACAGAAAGGGCTTTTTTGTAAAGAAGATAGTTCAAAAGCTTTGTTTTAGCATCAAGATCGTGGAATCCTCCTTTAAAAACTGGTTTAAAGGTTTTGCTATCAATTCCAATATAGTCCCTGAGAAGGCTTGCTAGTAACTTCCGGTCAATCTCGGCACCATCCACAAATAAGTCCTGTAGAGGATCACCCGCTTTAGTTATTAAATCTGTCATAAATATCCTTTTACTAAAAGTATCCCTTACTAACACTAACTCAAGAACAGAGCATATCAATAAGGATATCTTTTGTCAAGATAATTAAAAAGATACTTATGACGAGGATGCTGAAATATTACACTGTTTACCCCGAACACTAAGGGTACAACACAAGTGTTTTGAGAAAAATGGAGCATTTTGCAGAAACTTTAGGGCCTTTTTTAGGCATACGGGTCACAGGGATGTCTGTCTTGGTTGCCGGGCTAGGACTCGAACCTAGGTTAACGGGGCCAGAACCCGCCGTCCTACCACTAGACGACCCGGCAATAACCTTCATATTTTAACATTCTCGC
>JAGUZK010000018.1 GCA_020060845.1 Candidatus Woesebacteria bacterium | reverse complement strand
CCAGATGTGCCGACTCTATCATAAGGAAGATTTCTTATAAATTCTATCTTTTCTTGCGCAAGATGTCTTGCTGTGATTCTAGCCCGATTGTAAGATACAAACCTGTATGATGTGGAAGCAATTGTTAGTACTGCCTGGCTGAGAATTGAGAAGATGGCCAGTGCAACTAGAATGCCAATTAGGGATTGACCAGAGAGTTGTTTCATATAGGCAGTACTTTTAATAAGTATAACAAAATGGCATAATTGGATTATTACTGCCCATGAATAGCAAAGGTTTCATATCGATTTACTTTAGCTTGGATGAGATATTGCTTGTTGCCTTGGATGCCTCTAAGAAACGGATCAAAAAGTATGCTTCAGCCACTCTTCCCAAGGGACTTATTGCCGATTACAGAGTGACAAATCCGAAGCTTCTGTCACAAATTCTGAAGGAAGTATGGAAAAAATTAAAAATTAAGGAGAAATCGGTTTCGGTGGTAATTCCTGAATACTCAACTTTTCTTAAAGTATTGAAAATCTCCAAGGTAGGCATATCCGAGATTAATGAAGCGCTTGGTTGGCAGCTTGGCGAGATTCTTCCTTACCAAATGGAGGAGGCGGTAACTGACTGGAAAATATTGAAAAAGGAGGATAAAGAGTATACAGTGTTATCTCTCTCAATTCGGAAAGATGTCTTGAAGACTTATCTTGAATCGTTTGAATTGGCCGGACTATTCCCCGTAATTGTGGAGACTCCTTCCCTGTGTCTTTCAAGGGCGTTCAAGGCAGAGGGTGGCCAGTTAGTTATCTATGCTTCGGGCGGAGTTACAACTTTTGTTTTGCAAAGCGGAGATAGTCCTTTGGGGAGCGCGATTATTAGCGACAGTGGCCCGGAAGTAATTGTTAAGACTGCGCTTGGAATGATTGATCACTACAAAAAAGAAATTGAGGTGCAAAAAATTATTTGTGTAGGAGTTGATTTGTCTAGCCACTTAGAGAAGTCTAAGTTCAAGGTAGAAAATTGGAAGAACAATTTTGCAGGGGTATCGGAGGATGAGGCATGCAAGTTTCTGATAGCAATATCATCACAGATTCAGGACATTAACGTCCCTAGTGACCCCTTTACTATTAATCTTGTCCCCAATGAGATTATCAGAAGATACCAGGCGGAAAAAACCCGTCTCCAAGTTTGGAGTATGGGGCTTTCAGTTACACTCTTTGTTTGGCTATCGCTACTTTCTGCTGTGGCAACTTATGTGTTTGTTGGAGCTGGAATTGTTGATTTGAAAAACAAAGTAGATTCTCTTTCCAGGTCAGATGTTGGTAGGAATGAAAGTATGTCAAAGGTGAAGATGATAAACGACTTAAGCAATAAAGTAATGAAGATAAAATCTGAAAGTTATGATGTTTCATCTATCCTAAACTCAATTTTCCAGGCAGTACCTCAAGGAGTGAATGTAGAAAGTTATAAGTTGGATATTGAACAAGGTGTCATATCCTTGGTTGGAATTGCTCCAACACGTCAAGATCTAGTTAATTTTCGCGATAATTTAGAAAAACTAGAACAGTTTGAGAGCCCTGAGATACCAGTATCCAGTTATGAAAAGGAGCTCAATTTGGATTTTGAGGTGGTTATAAAGTATTCACCCGCGTCAAAGAGAGGAAAGGAGGTAAAAGATGTCCGCAAAGCAAGATAAGATTTTGGCAGAAGGACGAATCTTGGATAGGAAGATGAGGATTGACGATAGCGATGAACGCTACCTAAGGGATATAAAAGAACTGAAAACTGATGATGTGGATGATTCTATTGAGAATAAAGATTTAGATGTTCCTTCCGAGATAGAAGGGAAAAAAGAAGTTGCATCAAGTCCCAAATCTGATAATGAATTTGATCTAACTGTGAAAAAAGTGTCGGAGCCCAAACCATATTCCTTAAGAGACGTTATATTGGCCATTGTTAATGCAGTTGCCCTAGTAACTTTATTTATCCTTCTTGCAAAAACAGATTCTAGAGTAGAAGAATATAATAAATTAAGAGCGCAATTCCAAAGGCTATCCGAAAGCCCAGAAACCATTTCCTCGCAGATTGAGGCTACTAAGGAAAAGTTTGAAAAGGTTGATGGTGCATTTCTTGATAGGACAAGGATTGTCAACTTTGTTAATGACATCGAAGCCATTAAGAAAGAAGATACTACCATCTCTAAGGTTACATTTACCAATGATGTGCCAGTTAGAGATAGGACGGGAAATGTGGGGTACCCAGTGCTTATAGAGTTTATTGGAGATTGGCAGAAGATTTCCGATGATCTTTTTGAAATCGAGAGATTACCGTATCTTTTTAGGGTTGTTCGTGTTGAATCAGAAAAAGATCCATTAAGTGGTATGATAACTTTTAAATACGGAGGTATTTTATATGTTAAAGATTTGGGAGAAAATTGATAAATTCTATCTGCTGTATACTCTAGTTCTACTAGTAATGGCGTTTATTACCATTCATACATTTCGTGTGATTTTTGGATCATTGATTGACATGAATGTAGTAGTAACTGATTCAAGCATAGAAAATACAAGAATTAACCAATCATTACTTAATGAGGCTTACGAGTTTATTTTCAACAAAAAACCAACGAAGCTACTGCTTAAATGATGAGAAAAGGTCTGACCTTGATTGAACTTTTGGTAGTTATTGCAATAATCAGCATTCTGGCAACTACTGTTGTCGTTGCCATAAATCCAGCTCGTCAGATGGCGAAAGTTCGTGATTCCCAAAGGGAGTCGCACTTAACTGCAATTCTCTCCGCAATTTTGCAGTATTCTTCTGAACACTCTGGTGATCTGCCTGATACGGATGGCGATCCAGATACTAGCAATTTTCCCACAAGTCCAACTTGCATTGGAACCGCTGTGACTTGCTTTAATCTTGGCGCCGCGGGAGAGGTTGGGGAAACAATTGTTCCGGATTATATATATGAGATTCCTTATGATCCAAAAACTGGGGATGCGACAAATACTGGTTACACAATCTATGTTGACGCAAACGGCTACCTTCATGCTGGAGCTACCGGGGAGGCTGTGCCAACTATTACTATTGTAAGGTAAGAT
>JAGUZK010000050.1 GCA_020060845.1 Candidatus Woesebacteria bacterium | reverse complement strand
TTTATGCTAACTTGTTCAAGACAAAGGGTTTGGGAACTTGAGTCGGTACAATTTTTTCCCAATACCTTAGTCTTAAGCGGATCAGATTCATAATCATAGATTGTTCTTTCATAAGTACCATCTGGATAGTTGACTCTTACCACCCTACCCAACCCATCGTAAATATTAGTTACTTTTCTTATAGAGCTGTCGGTAGCTATGTTTCGTGTATCAAATGGGTTTGAACTCGTGTTATAGATCTGATACGGAGCTGCTGTATAAGCAAGAGATTGCATCTCCACTGCGCCGTAAGCATTATATATCTTGGTTGAAAGAATATCTCTTAAGCCTTCGCCCTCAACAGAAATTCCGGCATTGGTGAATGTACCGTCATACCATGTATCCCTCGTCTGGACCTCATTTCCTAGCCCATCATAAAAGGAATAATTCATTGTGATCCTACCCGTAATCCCTGTGTCATCAAATCGTGTCCCTTTTATAATTAACATTTTTGGTCCATTCTGACCCAGCTGACGGCCTAGTCCATTCATGCAGTTGTTAGCCTCGTTACAGGGGGAAACCTCAGTCTCATTGAAGTAATAGTACTTGCTAAAATTATTATTTTTCGACAAACCCGGAAATCTACCGTCAAGATAAGTTTCAATATGCCTTCCAAACTTATCATAGACATGCGTTGTCTGCCCGCCGTTGGGGTCATAGCTCTTAACTACAACCCCCAGTACTCCCCCATAATTAGGATGTCTAGTATCTGTGGTGTTAAAGTCGTATTCCGCACGAGTAACTTGGCCCAAGGGGTTTCTAATTGCGACGGGAAATTTATGGAAAACATTATCGTAAGTGATTTCAGTAGTCCGCCCAAGTGGATCTGTGGTCCGTATCGAAAGCCAAGGATAGTTGGTATCAAAAACCGAAGAAGTTTCAGAATAGACACCGCCATCAACAATAGTCTGCGTTTTGGTAAGGTTTCCATAATCACCCAGCTGGCCAAAGGCAAGGTTGTCATAATATCTTCTCGTATGGTTATATTTCTCACCACCCGAACTACCCTCCGACACTAAAGCACTAGTTGACCAACTTTCTTTAACAAGTGGTATTCTCCAGACAGTGTCATTTCTTGCTTGGGTATAATCCATGACACTTACCCTGGGAGTATCTGACAGATCATCCATCTGTGAAAAATTATTGCAACTTATCTTTCCCCAATCAATCTGTTGATGTGGCATTGCATAAGGATCTGGAGATCCAGAAAGATTCTCATAAATTGTGGTACTTCGAGTACACAATCTGGCAACATTGGCAACATATTCTTTCCTAATATTATCAACGGGCAAAACAAGTGAAACGGTGTTCTTTGGATCGTAACTTGGGCAGTATGAATTTAAGCGATCATCATTAATTTCAACAAACGAAGAAAACATATCTCCAAAACGAACCTTATACTTGGTAATTTCCTCGACATATCTTGAAGAATTCTGAACATCATATTTAATGCTTCTGGAAGCAGCACCTTTAAGTGGGCTAGGCCTAAAGCAGGAAGGAGTTTCCATTGCCTGATGAAAATAGGTTTTTGATCGCGTGGCAGGTTGAGTAGTAGAGTTTTTATGATAGGAGATCGTCTCTACTTCTGGATATCCTAAAAATTCAAATCCGGTAAGATCATCTCCTTTCAATTTTGAATTATTAGCACAAAGCTGATTTCCCCCACAAGCGCATTTTCCCCTTGCAAGATCCAGCCGACAAACCGTCTGGCACTGGCTTTCAACAAAGCTATCAAACTTACAATATTTACTTTCATACTTCTCAACATATGCAAGTCCTTGTGATGAACCGCTACCAAGATAGTTATATTGAGTCTTGAAGAAATTTCCCATTCCGTCGTAGACAGTCTGGGAAGCAATCCTGTGGCGTTGAGTATTCCATGTTATATCTGTTCGGCAAACTTGCCCTGTTCCATCAGTTTTATCAGGGTCACAATATTTAACAGGTAAAGCGTTATTGCCACTTGAATCTCTATAATATTCAAAAACAATCTTTCCTCCATAACCATTTTCCGCACTTTGAAGGAAGAAAAAGTTGGCCATTCGTGCTTGACTGGTACTTCCTGCGGTTGTAAAGGAGGTAAGAGGTGTGCCACCACAAAAACCTTCACTGTTTGCACCATAAGAAAACTTATTTGACGGCAACCTCTTTGCAACAGGATTGGTATCCGGGTCGTCCGAATATTGAGTTATCTCGGTTAGTAATGAATGAATTGCAACTCCCGGTACAGCCTCAGTACTTACCACAAAACCATCAGAAGATGGCTCTTGATCGGTACGAGTAGCCGTACCGATAAATTCCGGAGGTATCTCCTCAACCTCACAATCAAGATCATTTTGATGCTGGTACACATGATCCTTATATATTATTCTAGAATGATCGGATGGCTTCCAACCGTAAATATATCTTAGCCTGTAGGCACTTATTACCTTCCCAAGCGTTTTGACCACAATCTTGGAAAGACGCTTTGAGGAGATCATTTGTCCTGGATAGAAGTTCTCCCCCTTGAACGTTGCCGTGTCATATCTCTTCTCATAAGACAGATTAATTTCATGGTTTCCATAAGAAATTTTTTGCAGATAGAAAGCCTTAACCAGCGTTGAAGACCCATCATTATTCTGGGGCATTCCTATATCAAAAGCGTATGTATAGTTTATCTCGGAGTCAGCTCCGCCTTCCTTATCATAAACACTTCTTACTTTACTAAGCAACCACTTGTAGACTATAACCCTTTTCCATTCCCTT
>JAGUZK010000054.1 GCA_020060845.1 Candidatus Woesebacteria bacterium | reverse complement strand
GTAGCTGATCAGGAAAACAGGTATGCATATGTTGCCAATAATCCAGTCAATATTACTGATCCAACAGGAAATATGATGGATGTTGGTGAAGTAGGTGGAATTAGTGAGGATGTATCGTATCAATTCCCTTGGGATGATCCAAAGTACTCTTACGAGAATACCGGAATGGACCCAATGACAGCGTACTTATACGAAAACCCCACTATACCCTTTGATGAAATTTTGGACCCTGATGTTGATTATACAGGAGTAAGTATTGATTCAATAAGGGGAGATTATGAGTGGATACAGAGACTTATACAGTATGAGTTGGGGTTAGTTAACCCGGAGAGTCTTGGTTCTATGTTAAAAACAATGATGATTGGGGAAACAATTCAGAGCGTACCACAGTGGGCACAGATTACAGGTCAAAAATTGCTATCTTTCGATGCACTCATGGCACGTGCCTATATGATGCAAACTGCCCCAACTACAAAGTCCAATCCTGTGTTAACCATCCTAGAAGCCATACCTACTGTACTATCATCTATGCCCGTGATATTAAAGTCGGGTGGCTCTGTCGTTCCCTGGAAAGTCAATGGTCAATGGGAGTTTGTGGCACATCCTTGGGGATTGCGTCCGATTGTGCCTGATCCTTATGATCACTTTGATATCACGGCATATGAATCTCAAATGAGGTTGGTTCCCGGAAAGATTATTGGAGCCGAGTGGGGGAGGCCGTGTATATATGTAACCTGGTGGGATGGCCCTATTGCAGTGGACCGGTCTAGGATATTAAGTGCTGTTTATGGCCTAGGAATGCCTATTGTTGTTGATATTGTCAGCGTGCCATCCTTCCGCTGATCTTAATAACATTTTTCTCTTAACGATATCCGTGTTTTAAAAATCTCAGGATGAATATTTATAACATCTACAGGTTCCATATGCATCATGGATCGAGGCTTCCTCTCTGTTTACAATCAACAGTAGATTTCGTACTCAATGATACGGCAGGCACTTGTGGTTCTATTATCAACCGCTTCCAACACAAAGTATTTCAGAAGAGATTATCAGGTGAACCGGATATAATTGCTTGGTGTATGTCATATATGTTTGAGTACGGAAGTGGGCAAGGGATGACTTTTTTGGAAACGGACTTTTATATTATGGGATCTATGATATAATTGGGGAAATTTGAATTATGGCTGGAACAAATGGTACGACAAAACTTGCTTTTATCTGAGACAAGGACTTTGTAAATATGTGGGTCAGGATTACCTGTCTTAAAAAGTAAGCGCAGAGATTAATCTATGGAAAGAAAATCGCGAATGACAAGGAAAGACTTTTTTAAAATTCTAGGGTTATTGGGGGCGGCGAGTGTTGCGACAGCTTGTGCCTCTCAGTGGGAGAGAAAGAATGACCAGATAGTTAGAGAGTTTTTAAGGAAGGCAGTTAAAACAAGTGATTTAGAAAGTGGATCTGTTGATTTTCTTCCAGATAGCTTAAGGGAAAGATTTGATTGGGTTGGGGTAGATATCCACAGAAGACCTAAGAATTTAGCTTCGGTTGGTTACAATTTCGAAAGTGGGGGAAGGGTAAAAAACTTTGCTAATAATTTTGCGCTAGGAGAGTCAGCATTTTTTACAGAATTGACAAAAGAAGCGGGATCGTTTGCCAAAAAAATTGGAATTTTCTTTTCAGAAGGAACTATACCTAATTACGAACAAGTGCTTCCTTCTCTTTTGTCAGCTAGCACTGATATACAGGGATTTTCGAGGAAGGAGAACAATCTCTCTCCAGTGTTTCAGGACCCAGGTATGGAGGAAAAACTCAAAAGGTCTATAGGTGGTTATTTTCTCCCGGAGAATGTATTCCAGTCTGGTTTTGCAGTCTATTTTACGTCCCGGGATGGCAATGAGAAGTACACCTGGCAAGTTCTTAATAACGCTGTAGCAAGAACAATTTCTTATTTTGCTCTGAATGGTACTTTTGGCTGGCAAGATTTTAGTGCCCCCGATCACTTTATTGACTTTGTAATAAGATGGATGAAGTTGGGGAACATAAGCCCACGAGGTCTGGGAGAACTTTACCAGAGAAGTAATCTTGAGGGTTTTTTGCGTCCAACATTGGATAGTTTGGTGAAATACAAAGAAAGGTGGGGGGGGAGGAATCTTTTTTCATCTGAAATAGGATTTGCATTTTGGGCGATAGATGCCAACTGGATTCCTGTGTTTGCAATTGAAGTTGATGAGAGGATTGAGAGGGGGATTCCCCTTAGTCAGGCCCGATCTGAAGCATTCCAGATGGTTATTGACCAAATGCTTGATATTGGAATACCAAATATCGAAGAAAATAATACTCCAAAGGATGGGAATGCTGATTCATTAGAGAGATTGGTGGAGGCTAATTCTTACTATTATAAGAAAAGACAAGTCAAAGAAGCGTAACATCTGATTCTTGACTAGCATGCCATAATTTGATACCTTAGTATAAGATTAAGTGATATATTGATATAGGTTAGGTTTGGGAATGTATCATAGTAGTTAATACTATCTCAAAATATGGTAGCTAAGCCAAAGATTAGAATTGATGATCTTCCAGATCTTCTTACAGTGCGCGAAGTTTCCGAGCTTCTTAGGGTTTCACCTCTTACAATAAAACGTTGGGGGAAAAGGGGGAAACTCCCCGCGATTCGAATAAATTCAAGAGGCGATAGGCGCTATAAAAAGGAAGCGGTTTTGTGGCTTCTTGGAATTCAAGCAAAAGAGTAGATTGAGTTTTAATTGAGGGCACAGTTAACAACATCTTCATTTTATTGCTGTGAGTTAAGTGATATTATAACTGTAGGCAAGAGGATTAAAGCTATGATTGAGGCGGGTCTTTTCTTAAGCGGTGCAGTGCTTATGGCTTTTGAGCTTACAGCTTCCAGGATTCTCTCTCCCTATCTTGGAAGCTCGATTTTTGTTTGGACAGCAATAATAGGGGTTATAATGACGGCACTTTCATTGGGTTATTACTTTGGGGGAAAGCTGGCCGACAGGAAATTGAATGTCCGGGTTTTATCAAGGGTAGTTTTTCTGGCGGGAGTTTCTGTCTTTTTATGTTTTTTATCATACCGCTTTGTACTTGGGGAGATAGCAAGGATCTTTTATGACACCAGAATTTCTGCGACACTTGCTTCAATTGTCCTTTTTTCCCTGCCAAGCTTTCTGTTTGGAGTTGTTACCCCTTATGCAACTAGACTTAAAATTGACAAGCTAAGCGGGAGTGCATCTGTGATTGGCCGGCTTTATGCAATTTCAACACTTGGAAGTATTTTTGGCACTTTTTTGACTGGTTATTTTTTGCTTGGATATTTGGGTACAGGGAAAATTCTTGTCGTTTTATCATCTACTATGATTGTTGTGTCTCTACTTTTGGACTTCAGGCATTTTTTCAAGGTCTGGAAGATTCTTGCTGTATTTTTTTTATTTTTGGTAGGAGTAGTTATTAATGGGAAAAGGCCACCAAATATTGTTTTGGAAAAGGACTCAAGTTACCAGAAAATTTTTGTTTATGACTCTTTTGAGAGAGGAACCAAAAGGCCAATAAGGCTTCTTCGGACATCAATTCTTGCCCAGTCAGGCAGATACTTGGATGGAGATGATTTGCTTTTTGATTATATAAAACAGCTTTCTTTGATTAGCTATTTTCTGCCCAACGCCAGGAAGGCTTTATTTATTGGTGGAGGGGGTTATTCACTTCCTTCCTACATGGTTGAAAAAAATCCACAGCTTGAAGCAGATGTAGTTGAAATTGACCCCGAGGTTAGTAAGATTGCAAGTGAATTTTTTGGTGCTGACAATCCCCGTCTTCATACTTTTAATACAGATGGCAGAAGTTTTATTAACAGGATGACTGGTAAAAGTTATGACATTATAGTGCTTGATGCATACAAGGATGAACTTGTAATGCCGTTTGAGTTAATTACAAGGGAGGCGGTACAAAAGTACTACGAGTTGCTAAATGAAAATGGTGTTCTAGCGATTAACTTGATTTCTGCTTTTACCGGTGAAAAATCAATGATACTGGAGACGCAGTATAATACGCTCAAGATATTTTTCCCGCAGGTTCTTGTCTTTAAGCCCACAAACGTTAGCGAGTATGTCTTTCAAAACGCAGTAATTTTTGCCTTCAAGACCAATGTTGATATTGATAATCCTTCCAATCCAAGCCCCAATGACCTTTTGAGTAAAGTCTGGGAATTTAGTCCCGGAAATAAAGATTTTATTTTTACCGATGATTTTGCACCTGTTGAAAGGCTGGTTTTATCCGGATTTTAGATTATCCTATATTTTTGGTTTTTATGGTATAATTGGGGGCAGTGAAAGATAGACTGTCTGAAAGAAATGGTGCTGGGATAGGTGGACGGGGTAGGGAAAATTGGAGGGTTGTGGCAATAAGGGCAACTTTGGCTGTATCCGTTCTTTTTGGCGGGATTGGGTGTGGGGTTTTTAAACAAGTCACTGAGATGCTTGGCGGGGACCGTTCATTCTCATCTGAGATGGCAGAGTCAGATTTGTCCTCTTACAGAGATCCTGCAGAAGTATTTGAAGGGTGGCAAGAGGAGGGTTTGATAGAGGGTTATCTTCAAGGTTCAATGTCAGGTCTTCCAGTATGGTTTATTGCAACTGATATCTCAAATGTTAATGATGAGGACCCTCTTTATAGTGGAATAGTTTGTGTTCCGGTATCGGATCCCGATTTGGTTGAAGCTCTGTATAACAGTGATGTGAATGGTCTTAAATTAGTTGGTGCGAGAGTTGGAGATAATGAATTTTATTTTGAAACCCCAGTAAGGGTAGGAGGAAAGAGGGTGGATCCTTATTACGTAACTGCTTGCGGTCCGGAAAGTTTGCAGATTTTGGGAGGACAGCTTAAGAAGATTAAAAAGTGGAGGGAGGACAATCAAGGTTTAAAATAATAATGTTTATGTGGTATTATATGAATTGCGTGTATGCGTATTGAATGTGGATTTATTCTGATATTTTGTAATTATGACTGAAGTAAAGGTCTGTAGAAAAATCTTTTATGCAATTGATGGAGCTTTTGTAGGTGGTAGGGGACCAAAACAGGAAAGTGTAATTACAACTATTGAAGATGATTTGAGAGATCATAGGATAAATGGGGTACCAAACCTGGATGGGCAGGAGATGGTTAGACTCAACGAACAACAATTAAGGAAATGGGGGATAGATCCAGAGACAGCTTCCCGTTTGATTGTAGAGTGGCGAGGAAAGAATGTTTGATTTTTTTAAGACTAGTTAGGTCAGATTGTTGGACTAGGTCTGACTTTTGAGTTAGGAAACTAAAGAATTTAGAGTGGAGTTGATTTTCGCCTCTTGTGACCTTCTTCTTTTTCTTTAAATAGTATTAAACTGATCTGTTAATGTTATGGCCTACTTGAATTGAACTTTCTGTTCGATGGGGTTTAGCCTATTATCATTATTATTTTATTTTTACTTTTTGATTGGTGATTTTTTCCAATTAATCGATTAATCGATTAATTGGAGAGGATATTTGATGGTGGTAGTTTGATTTCGTTTTTCGAAAATCCCGGACTCCTATCTTTGTTTTTGTTGTAATCACTCGAAGGAATATTGGTAATTGTGTTAATTTGGTGATAACCTGCTGGGTTTGACAGTGTGAATTACTTGTTAAGTAAGATGCGGTATGAGAAAAAAATGAGTTAGGATGTTGGAAGGGAAGTTAAATTTTGGTTTTTCTTCAAGACCATTAAAGCCTGTAATTTTGGTAAGCCCAGTCCACGGCTTAACAGACTTTTCTGATAATATTTTCATCATCTTTCCTGTGAATGAAATTTGGTACCTACGATATGGTATAGGTGAGACGGGGTTGATTTAACATGAGGATTGATGGGTTGATAAATCAAGGTGTGGGAGTTAATATGAATAAGATAATTAAAGCGGGGTAGTATGCATCAAATTTCTACTGCTAAAATCTTTAGCATCGTGGCATTTTTGCTTTTGATTATTCTGTTAATACAGGAAGATGGTGTGTTTGCTATTGATTGCACAACTTATACTGCTTGTGTAGGCGGGAATCCGGAAAATCCTTATGAAGATCCTCCCTCATGTGGGGATGCTTGTGACTACTCATGCCAGTTTGCTGACCCGAGAAGGTGCGAGGCAGGAGATGATAGTGATTTAATCACAGACCCGGGATTTTACTACAATGTTAAATTCTATGTAATACAAGATACTGACAGGAATGGGAATTTTAGTGAAAGGGGAGTGGACATGGTCGTCTCGAGGCTAAGAAGTGATGGCACAAGGATTTGCTCCAATCCAAATCAAGTTTGGTTTTCGCCAAACAATGCTGTAAGGGTAACTTCGGGAACAATTGTCGGGTATATTGGAAATCAGGCTGTTGTCCAGGACTTTCAGACAGGACAGCGTTGGGACAGGGGAGGAATGACTGTCTTTCGCCATCCCGAGATAGGGCCAGGGGTTAATGCGAGGTGTGATCTTGAGGAATATGCAAGGACAAATCTTGGGTTTACTGCCTCCGGTGATAACAGGATTTTTAGAATTTGGCTTGCGGATACCCCGCTTCCTGGTTTTCAAAGATATACAATACGACTGATTCGGTTTTCTGAGAGAAATAACAGGTCTATTAACTGCCAGATTTATGATGGGGAAATACTTGGAGCGCCGCGGGCAGATGCCAGAAATATTTATTTTATTTGCAACAATCCTCCCCCGGATGAATCAAGAAGACCAACTATCAGTATTCTTATAAGCAATCAGGATACAATTCCGCAGTGTATGTCAAGTTGGTGTTCACCAGATCCCGAGGCTGTGCCCACAGTTGAATACCCGCGCGGGAGCAACCAGAGGATTAGTTTCGGGTCAGCGCTGACAAGTACTATTGAAAATGGTTCAAGAGTCAGATTTCGAACTAATGACGCCTCGATAATTGATTTTTCAGCAAATTCTACTCAGGAGGAAACCACCGCAACCCCTGTTTTTATTGGTCCATATTTATTTAACTACGGATCAACCGTTGATGCATATGTCTCTAGCGATGTTGGATCATGTGGTGGAACAACTACCATTAGAGCCACACTTCTTCGCCCCGATGGAAGCCCTATGTGCGAGTGTACCACCAGCCAGATCAGAGTGGCTTGTACTGCAGCAAACCCATGGTACAGTGTAGTTGGAGGGGATCTAATAGCGGTTGGAGGGGACATCAAGTCTGCAATTCCCACTACTACCCCCACCAAGCGCCTTCTTGCATCATCAAATCTTGGCATGCCTATTTATTCTGGGGGGTTGCTTCTTTCTCCAGGTGGAGTTCCTGTCAATCTTTCATCTTCAGGATGGAGGACAGATACCCCAGTGGGATTGCATCTTACCCCAAGAGGGACAAGTTATAATTATGGCTATTTTGAGAGTAAATTTATTCCAAATGAAGCCAACTTGCCTCCAACTGTATCAACTTTCGACTTTACCACAGGTGCAAACAGTGGAGTGGAGAATCAAGGCTATAGAGTTTACAAAAGGACAG
>JAGUZK010000001.1 GCA_020060845.1 Candidatus Woesebacteria bacterium | reverse complement strand
TATCTTTTTTTATTGATGAGTCATCCTGATATTAGACAGTGGCAAATTCAAAGCTCCACCCTCTTTTCATCCCCTATAGAACCCATCATGTTCAACAGCATTCTTATGATTTTAGGTATAATGGGTTTTTTTCTAATGTACCGAAGGGATGGATGGCGTAACGAACTTCTCTGGTTGTGCACCCTTTCTTTTGTTCTTATATTTATCCCCTTCTACTTTCAAGAACGCCTTCTTGAGGCCGTCGGACCCGTTTTAAGTTTTGCGGGTGGCATAACGATAAGCTCATTAGAGACGATCTATCAAAAGAAAAAACACCTAGTATCACTAATATTTTCATTCTTTCTTATCCCTGCAATTGTAGCTCTTTTGGCGCCGACTTTTAACCCGCCGACAAGGAGTTTTATGAGCAAGGCAGAAGTTTCAATGTACAAATGGATGGATAGAAACTTACACCAAAGTGATGTAGTCTTAGCAGACCTCCCGTACGGACTGCGTATCCCGGGAAGGGCCGGGTGCCGCGTCTGGTGCGGCCACCATGACCAGACCTTTAAAAAAGAGGATAAACACCGCATAACTAGAAATTTCTTCACAGAAACAAAGTTTAACCGGAAAGAATTCTTACAAAACACTAACGTAAAATATATTCTATTAGATACAAAGCGCTCCTCGCTTCCACCTATGAAGTGTTTGATTCCGGTAAGAAGATACGGCCATTTATTACTTTTTGAACGAAGCCCAATAAGTAAGTTGTAAAATTGTTGCCCATGGACGGAAGCTTATCTTTTGATTAAGGTGATACAGTGACGGTAAGTAACTCGCTCATCTCAATTGTTGTTCCCGTGTATAATGAATCACCTAACATTGACGCCTTTTATCATAGAGTCTCCAAGGTGATGCAACAAGTCGGAGTAAACTATGAAATTATCTACGTTAACGACGGTAGTAGAGATGATACCATTCAGCGTTTGCTCTCACTCGTAGAAAGGGATCCCAGAGTAAAAATTATCGACCTTTCCCGTAACTTCGGAAAGGAGATCGCCTTGACTGCCGGCATTGATTTTGCTTCAGGTGATGCTGTAATTCCAATTGATGCAGACCTGCAAGATCCCCCTGAAATCATCCCAGAGATGATCGCTAAATGGCGTGAGGGTTATGACGTGGTCTATGCAACCCGTACCCAAAGAAGAGGAGACAACTGGTTTAAGCGGTGGACCGCACATCTGTTCTATTGTGTAATCGGGAAAGTCACTCCAATTGGTATACCTAAAGATACCGGTGATTTTAGGCTTTTAAGCAGACCGGTTGTAGAAGCGCTTAAGCAGTTGCGTGAACGGAACCGCTTTATGAAAGGCTTATTCAGTTGGGTCGGGTACCGTCAAACCTCCGTCTCTTACCAACGCAATCCCCGCAACGCAGGTAAAACCAAATGGAATTACTGGAAGTTGTGGAATTTTGCAGTAGAAGGCATTACATCTTTTAGTTATATACCACTGCAATTTGCTACCTATTTTGGACTTTCCGTTGCATTCTTTGCTTTTCTTTACGCCTTATTTATCGTTACCCGTACGTTAATTATGGGCCGAGATGTTGCTGGTTACCCTTCCTTAATTACGGTGATCTTGTTCTTAGGTGGCGTCCAGCTCTTTTCGATAGGGATTCTCGGCGAGTACATCGGTCGTATTTACAGTGAAGTGAAACAAAGACCACTATATATAGTCAAAGGCGAGTACGGGTTTTCTCAGAACTCATTAGTTGGAAAACGCCAAGATCCACCGTACGTTCAAGCGAAAGATGAACAATGAGGGATAACTAATGTTCCGGTCAAGAGCGATTCGGATTGCCGCGGGAGCGGGAGTCAGCCTGATCTTTTTAGCAGGGGCTTTTTATAACGTCAGACTTTCAGAGTTCTGGTCAGCGCTTTGGGAAGTAAATGTCTTCTCCTTATTACTTTGCCTATGGTTCTTCATCTTAAATTGTGTCTTCCGCGCTGTTATGTGGCGGATTACCAGCCGATCTCTTGCACAGGCGGCATTCCCCACTCTTTTTGGAGGCGTCATAATCGGGTATATGGCCAATAACCTTTTACCGTTGCGAGCCGGAGAACTGGTAAGGTCATATTACTTCTCCGTGCGTGCCGATGTATCATGCACGGCAGCTTTCTCTACAGTCTGCGTAGAGCGTCTCCTGGACGTTTTCTCGCTTTTACTCCTGCTTATGCTTGGGCTTTGTTGGGGAGTTCGCGGACTTGTCCCGCAAGCTGCAGTCGTAGCGCTTAGTTTTCTCGCTCTGGTACTTTTAATAGGGGTGCTTATTTTTACCTGCCTTGCTCGCCTTAATAGCAGCAGACAAAAATCGCCGGCTATACTCTTAAATATTCAAAATAGGGTAAAAGAATTCATCCAGCCGATTAGCAAACTCCAGCAGCCGAAAATACTCGTGGTTTTAATAGGCTTAAGTCTTGCCGCATGGGCCAGTAATTATGTTTCAATGCTGGTACTTATTAATGCTGGTGGGGAAAACCAATTGGAGGCAGCGTTGCTCCTTCTTCTTTTTGTAAACCTTGGCTTACTAGTCCCCTCGACTCCCGGTGCCCTCGGCGTTATGCAAGTCGCTTTCTGTATGGCCCTGGTGCCCTTTGGCTTATTACAGGAGCAAGCCCTTGCTCATTCTTTCGCTTATCAAATCGGAATCGTTTTACTAACTGTAGCTTTAGGTTTCCCGTACTTTATGGAGGCACATCTAAGGCTTAATAAAGTACCAAATAAAGTATTATTGAACAAAACGGATGCGAGTTTGAACTAATTCAGAGTAAGAACTGGATGATTCCTATGAACATAAGTATTAATAGGATATGGTACAAAGTTATCCTCATCTATCTATCTTCGAAAGTATACCAGGCTATTTTTGTCTATTGGGGACATGCAGTTAGAGGGCCCGCCCCCCCTAGAGGTTGGGAAGGGGTAAATAAGTGGATTCTGAACCCCTGGACGACATATGATAGTCAATGGTATCTTGAAATAGCATCCAAGGGCTACAGTAAAGTAAGCGCAACCTTTTTCCCGCTATATCCTCTGTTACTTAAATTCTGCGGTAATTCCGAAGTAACCCGGGCTTTTGCCGGAGTAATTATATCGAACCTTGCTTTCCTTCTTGCTCTTTACTTCCTGTACCGCTTATCCAGGCTTGATTTTCCCGAGGAGACTGCGTGGACTACCGTTTGGATTGCGGCATTCTTCCCTACGGCTGCTTTTTTTGGGGCAGTTTATACTGAATCACTGTTTTTTCTTCTGCTTTTACTGACGTTCTACGTTGCCCGTAAGAGCAATTGGATGTCGGCAGGTATTTGCGGCGCATTAGCCGGCGCCACGCGTAACCCTGCACCTGTTATTTTTATTTCCCTCTTGGTTGAGTATTTTTACCAGCTCAACTATAACGTCCAAAGAATAAAGTTAAAACCTATTCTTTGCATATGTTTTGTTCTATCAGGTTTTGTAGGCTACATGCTCTACCTTTATTGGCGCTTTGGCGATCCTTTCCTGACTATTACAAGTCACAAATACTTCTACCGTGGCTCAGCCTGGCCGTGGGAGGCAGTGGTTAAGGATACGTTGGATTTTATTACAGGTAGGGGTATGGACATTGTAACGATGTTCAACCTTTTGAGTGCAGTTCTCTTCCTTTATCTTCCATTAAAGTATTATAAAATATTCCGACCATCTTATCTTCTTATTCCTGTTGCTATAGCCATAATGTTGTTAATGAATCCCAGAGTGCCGCCGCCGCATACCATTGGCGCCTTGCGTTTTGCATCAGTATTGTTTCCTTTATTGCAAATGTTGGCCATTAGTTATACGAACTTTTCCCAAAGAAGTGAAGTAATAAAATACCTTGCTTTTGCCAGCTACTTAATGTTGAATGCCGCATTCTCCTATATGTTCGGACTTAAGAATTTCATTTCCTAAAGATATACAACCTGTTTGCCGATATACCCCTTATGAATTGAATTTAAAAGTAAGATAGGAGTCTTTCATATCGGAACCCGAAGCCCCGTTAGAATTGTGTCCCGATTTTTACCTTTCGTTTATAAGGGGGGTGAACTCAATAAAAATTGATTTTCTGTTTTTACTTACCTCGATTCTTCTCGGAGCGTGCGGTCAAATCTTGCTTAAATTTGCTGTTGGCAGATTAGGCCCCGTCATTCTTGGATGGCCGGAGGTATTTTCCACTCTCATTAAAATTTTTTTAAATGGCTGGGTCGTTTTAGGTATAACTTTTTTTGTTGCCAGCATGGTACTTTGGATAAGGGTAATTTCAAACATGGAGCTTAGCAGAGCTTACCCAAGTGTGGGCCTGTCTTATTGCTTGGTGTTTATTAGTTCCGTAGTGATTTTTAAAGAAACCGTCAATCTAAATAAAATAGTCGGCCTAATTTCCATTTTATTTGGAGTTTACTTTTTACACCGATGACAATTTCAATCGACTGAGGCGAGATAAAAATTGGCTCATTACTTGGTGACTATAATATTGCCTATGTACAACGAAGAGCCATCAATTCCTTCGTTACGCGGAATGTTTGCAGGACAACTATACTTACCACCTGACTGTGATCACCGTATTATTATTGTGAACGACGGAAGCAACGATAAAACACCCTCTTTAATTGCTCGCTGGGCGGATGAAGACAACCAGGTAACCGTCCTTACTCATGAACGAAATATGGGCCTTGGTGAGGCAATTTTAACCGGTTTTCGCGAAGCTATAAAGATGGATTGTACCTGCATAGTTACTATAGACGCAGACGCATCCCACCCGGTAAAAGTTATTAACGATCTGATCAACGCAATTCTATCAGGAGCCGATATTGCCATTGCTTCGCGTTTTGCTGAAGGTGGTGGACAAAAAGGGGTATCTGCAAGCCGGAGGTTTTTAAGTTTTGGCGCCCGGATACTACTTTCCACCGTTTTCCCTTTAAAAGGAGTACGTGACTACACTACTGGTTTCCGCGCCTATAGAACCGCACTGGTGAAAAAGGCCCTTGGTTTAAGGGATTACCCTTTTCTTATATGTGATACGTTTGCAGCTACGGCCGAGTTGTTACTTAAGATGGCTACTCAAGCGCATGAAATCACGGAGATTCCTTTACTGTTAAGGTATGACTTAAAGGAAAGTTCAAGTAAGCTAAAATTGTTTCCAACAATTTTTGAATATCTAAAGCTTTGTCGTATGACTAAAGAGAATTGTTTTCTGGGAAAAGGAATAAGTATCTAAACGATAGACGGCTGGTTGATGAGTGGAAAAAATTTTAACTAGTAAAATGTTAAACGCAAACCAAGGTTGAAAATTTTGTGAGCTCGAAATACGGAGGTCCAAGAAAATTTGAAGACCGATAAGCACCGATCTCAGAGTAGCCTAAATAATCGCAATATCCTTTTTACCATGTGTATTGTCCTGCTTTTCTTCCACTTATGGTACGGCATTGATAGCGTGAAACATTCACACAGCGTCGATTATGCTGCCTTCTACTACGCCGGTCGCATAGTACTTGACGACACACTTCAGAATGATTTGCTGTATGATGCTAACTTCAGGCTTGCTAACGCCGAGTCGATGTTCGGGATATGGAACCCGCCTATGGCCTACATCTACCCTCCACCTTTTGCGTACGCCGCTGCGCCTTTAGCCATGCTCCCTTACCAGACCGCGAAAGCAATATGGCTGTTCTCCAATTTAACCCTATATATGTTAGCTATTTGGTTATTGCTTAAACGCAGTAATTTAAAAAATTCGCTCACTCTTTTCGGCACCTTAGCCTTAGGCCTGATTTGTTTTCCCTTCTTTAGCAACCAGCACAATTTCCAGAGCAACGGGGTTATCCTGTTTTTGACGGTTCTATCACTTTATTTGGTATTCAACAGGAACCGCCCATATATTGGGGGTGCTCTTTGGGGGATTGCTACTGTCTTTAAACTTTTCCCCGCACCCATCGCTCTCGTTTTTATGCTAAAAGAAAAGCGTGCTCTCTTCTGTGGGCTTTTAGTAATGGCGTTCTTGCTATTTGTTACAGATATCACTCTATTGGACAACTGGGTCAGGGCGCTTGTCTCTGATGTGGAATCGGGGATAGACCGTCCAAACCGTGACCAGCTAACACCCGTGCTGAAAGCGGGTGGCCTGTTTGCATATTCATTTTTGGTTATAGTTATTTCCACTGTCACTGGCATTTTTCTTCCTAGAGCGAATAAGCTGCCCGAACCTTTGTTCACCGGCTTTTTGTTGTGTGCTTTGTTTTTGATCGTTCCTGCCGTTGAAGTTCACCATATTCTGCTGGTTTTGATTGCTATAGTACCGTTACTTGCAACTTGCACAAACAGGAGCAGCGGAGTTTTACCTCTTATTTGCATCGCGGCGATAGTTTTATTTGCCTGGTGGTCCCCCTATGACAAGGTAAACCGTTGGCCCCAATATATCTCTACTTTCTTGCTATGGTTGCTTCCAGTCCTCATTAGTCTAAACGCAGAGTATTGGCATCAAAAAACAAATCTTGCAAATTTGGCCACGAACGCAAGAACGTAAAGCCC
>JAGUZK010000046.1 GCA_020060845.1 Candidatus Woesebacteria bacterium | reverse complement strand
GTTATTGCCTTTTGTTAGAAAGTTACCCTCAAATTTGGGGAGATTGTTTGTGGTTCTGTACTTGGTATTGATGGTCATGGGTCTAATGCTGTTTGGAGTATCACGGTTGTTTTCTGATTTCAACTACTCAGCCTGTGTTGTCCTTGGTGGAAGGCAAGTATGCACCCTTATCGGAGTATATATCATGACTGTGGCGAGTTTACCTGGGTATCTAATCTCTGCAATATTGATAAATTCACTAAAGATCAGACCACCATTGGTAATTAGTTATCTTTTCGTAATCCTGACCAGTGCCTTGGTATACTATTTATTGGGGAGGGCTTTTCAAAAAATAAAGGATTCTGCGAAGGATAGCGAGAAACTTGTCCTAAACCTTGTCATCATCATCTTTAGCTTCTTTGCTGTTCTGGCAGTTATGCTTAAATTGATTTATACTCAATACCCCTAGTAAGAAAAGAAGACTTTGATTGTCTTTTCAGTTTTATTGCCGGCTTTGTCCTCGCAGATGATATTAAACACATTTTCTCCTTCATTTAGGTTAAATCTTGATGAAAAATTGCCGTTTGAATCAACTATGATATTTTTTCCATTTACAGATAGTTTTGAGTCGGGTTCGGTAGTCCCAGAGAAAAGCATCTGTCTGTTGAGAGTTCCAAAGAATTGTTCGTTGTCGGTAGGTGACGATATGTTTATTTCCGGAGGTTTGTTATCAAATACTATCCTACCGCCGAATACTTTTTTACTTTCGTTACCGCTTTTATCCCTGGCAAGTGCTTCAATGACATATTGATTGTCGTTAAGATCAAGTTTATATGAAAAATTTCCTTCACTGTCCGTTAAGATCTCGTTTTTTTGAGAATTTATAAAAAGAATTATTGTTGAGGATGGTTCGGAGTATCCTTTGATCTCGACACTCTTTTGGTTAGTGGTTTCTGGGAAGTACTCGAATGTTGGAGGCGGAGGAGGAGTGTGATCATCTGCATCAATTTGGGTAGAACTTTTTTTAAGGTCGGTCAGGAAATTGACATACTTAACTACTAGTGGGACGCCAAAAATAATTAAAAGTGCAATGGTAGACACGCTGAGTATGAAAAAAAATAGCGCGGATCTTATGTTTTTCTGTTGCTTTACTCTCTGCCTTCTTGATATGTATGTTTGCATTTCAAAAACCTCTATTAGACTTCGTTATCATAAAAAGTGATTGTTTTGATGAGCCGATGAGAGGAGTTGAACCTCTAACCTCTCCCTTACGAAGGGATTGCTCTGCCATTGAGCTACACCGGCAATCAATAAATTATACCATTGCATCTTATGTTTATGAATTAAGCCCTTGCCCCTAACATCTAAATGGGTTGCTATTTGTAAGAAGCGGGTTTTTGAACTGCCTTTCCTCTATTTCACAAGGAAATATAATAAGAATTCGAGTATAGATGAAATAAAATTAGTGGGGTGAGATGGTAAGGAGTATAATTTATTTGTTATGGGGATATTGGAAAAACTGGGTTTGGGAAAGCCGAATCCGGAGATGAAAGGGTATGTCGAAGAGTTTTTGGGAGAAGGAGAACCCGGACAAAGAATTGTAGATATATATGGCAGCAATAAGGCAAGATTTAGAGAGATTTTGGAAAGATATATTGACGGATCGGCTCTAGAAAAAAGCTTTTTTGTTGAAAAGAACCCGAGCGGCGATGGATTACTGATTTTTCCTGAGGGTGTATTTTATTCTGATGGTAAGTAGAAATTTACCAGAGTTAGGCTAGAAGGAACACTTGGAAGTGAATTTATAGGTGATTTTGAGCGGGATAGGGGAGTTGAACCCCTTTCTCCACCTTGGGAAGGTGGCGTTAGGCCGATTAACTAATCCCGCATGTAAATGCATTATACCATTTAGATTTTGTTTAATTAAATGGGGTTGTCTCTAGCCCAACTTAATCCTGCAGTTTGGCTGCAGGATTAATATTAAGATATAAATTTACCTTGGCAAAACAAGTTTCATACCTGGAAGTATAATATTTGGGTTTTTGAGGTTGTTTGCTTTTGCAACTATTGGCCATTTGTAACCATCCGAATAGGCTCTTACGCAAATTTTCCAGAGGTTGTCGCCTTTAACAACTGTATACACTTCCTGGGTAATTTGGTCGTTAATTGTAGAATCTTTGGTTGGTGTGGGTGTTTGGGTTGGGGAGGGAGATATTTCAGGAATTTCTATTTCTTGGTTGACCTCAATTGTAAAAGGACTTTTGATGTTATTTTTTTGCGCGATCTCAACCCATCTGTAGCCATTGTTGTAGTATTGTTGGGCAATTTTCCATAGATTCTCACCCCTCTTGACTTTGTGGATCTTGGCTTGAGTGATAGAGCTTGTATTTTCTAAAGATATGGGCGGTGCAATTTCACCACTTTGCTTATTTAAGTACCTGACTCCAAAGAAAGCTATTGCAGATATGGCAAGGATAGCTCCGAATGCAAGACTGATATTGTTTTCATGCAATTTTAGGAATTTAAGTATTTTTTTGATTGTCTGATCCATTTTATGCCCAGGCAGGAGATTAGGACAGGAAGTTTTTGTAATTTATTTTATATTAAGGAGGATGTCAAGTAGCAATCGGATGGCTATTGATTTTGACGGGAATTTTGTTCATCATATCTAAAGAGAAGATGCTGAAAAAAAGAATTCCAGGATTGGTTGGGGTTTTTGTTTTACTTCTGGGAGCTGTAGCTGGTATATCTCTACTCAGAAACAGACAGGAAATACGAGAGAAAGCAGCTGCTTCTGCTTCAATTTGGCTTTCGGCACCACCAAGCGTCGTTGCGGGAGAGCCTTTTGATATTAATATTGAAGTTGATCCGGGGAGTAATCTGGTTGTGGGTTTGGAACTCGAGATGAGTTTTGACCCGCGTTATTTAAGTATCTCTGGAATTAGCTTAGGAACTTTTCTTCCTGGACAAGTTGACATTGTGAGGAATGAAATTGATAATAATGCTGGGACGATCTCATACGTTATTTGGATTAACCCTACCTCTAGAGGATACGCCTCAGCTAGAGGCACTGCTGCAACAATCCATGCAACTGCTGTAAGCCCCGTAGCTTCTACTTCGGTTGATATTGGGCCCGGAAGTCTTATTGCTTCCTATGATGATCCCGGAAACAATGTTCTTCAGACAGCATCAGGGCTAGTTATATCGATTGTGTCGCCCACTCCAACATTATTACCAACTGCGACCCCGACAGTGACGCCGACTTCGCTACCGACACCTACATATACCACTACACCGACTCTTACACCTACTCCGACCATATCCCTTACTCCGACTCCTACATGCCAAGTATCTGCGCCAGTTTTTAACACTGCTAAGATCACTCCCGATGATAATACTCTTTTTAGCTCAAAGACTTCTTCTGTGCAAACAAGTGTTTCTGTAAGCTCTTTTGGCAGTTGTGGGGCAAGTAAGCGTTTGGAGTTTTGGATGTATCCACAGGACGATCCCAGTATGCAGCTAAAGGTTTGTGAATATATGTCTGCCTTGGAGAACGTAGATTATGAGTGTGATTTGTTTATTCCAAGACCACTAAATCAACGTAAGTTTGTTTGGAAGGCAATTGCCTATAACGAGTCAGGAAGTACATCCATTGAACGGTCAATAAGGATAGCCTATGAGGGTGATTGTGATCTTAGTGGACGGGTTGATATCGTGGACTATGGGATATTTTTTGACAGCTTTGCAAAAGTAGATTTTGACGAGAGGGCGGATATCAATTCGGATGGAGTTGTAAACGTCGTTGATTATAGTTATCTATTTTATAATTTTGGTAAAGCTATATAACTTGCCCCAGTTGCTTCAAGATTGATATTGATTTATAATCTTACTATATATCCTCTCGGATGGGGTTGTAGCTCAGTTGGCTAGAGCGTCCGCCTGTCACGCGGAAGGTCGAGGGTTCGAGTCCCTTCAGCCCCGCAATTGTGTATGGCTTTTGGCTCATAAACCCCTTGAAACTTTGTTACGGAGTGTGTATTCTGGATGGTAGTAAAGTAGTTAGTTCTTTTTTTGAAAAATTGTCATGATTATGAGATATGGTTCTAAAAATTAAGTGTTGTCTTTTTTGTCCGAGATTTTACCTTATTCGTTTTCAGTTTAATTTAGTCACTTTATTTCTTCTTGCTATTGGTATAACCTACGGCTCATATTTTGCTTTATCCAGGGCAATACCTTATGTCTTTGCTCTAAATGACACTACTAAGACTTGGACTTTTTCCTCGTCAACGACTGGAGACTACACCAAGAATCAAATAGACGGTGAGACCGTAATGGCAGTTGATGATACTGGCGCTCATCCGACAGGAGGGACGGTTGGAGCTAATGAACTTACTAATCCAGCTTTTGCTTCAGACAATTCCTCCTGGTCTGTTGCTGCTGTTCCCCCTTCTGGCTGGGTGGAGGTGCCTGGAAATGACACTTTTGGTACATCTAATTTTTTAGTAATGAAATATGAGGCCAAATGTGCTGACACTTCTGATCCGACTACCGGTCTTACCTCGCCCAATACAGGGTATAATACTTACGCTGACACTATCACCCCCTGCACTTCAGCCAATGGTCGTCAAGTTGTCTCTGTTGCCTCAGGGTACCCGATTGTTAACGTCTCCCATAATACTGCCAAGACCAGATGTTCAACTGTGACTCTGAACGGCAATGCCGCCCATTTGATAACAAACGACGAGTGGATGACGATTGCCAGAAATGCAGAGGCTCAAGCCTCCAACTGGAGTTTAGGCAGTGTTGGCAGTGGTTACCTTTTTGCTGGCCATAATGACAATTCACCCGCTAAGGCCATAGTTGCCTCAACCACGGATACTGGTAACTACCGCTGTGCCTATACTGATGGTGATCCGGGGACAGAAGCCCCCGCAAGCTGCCCAACAAATACGGCGGCTGGCACATCGGGAACAGTAGGCAACCAAGTACGAACTTTTACTCTTTCTAATGGTGCGGTTATCTGGGACATTGCCGGCAATGTTTTTGAAAATGTGCAAAGAAGTATCAACAACGCAGGAGACGATATCACGGTTATGAACCCCTTGCCAGCTTGCAGTGATAATGCTGCCGCTTGGGGTTGGTGCCAGTATGGTAGCACCACGGAGCCTTATGTTTCGTCCTGGACTTCTTCGGTTGTCCGCGATTATGTCGGACCTGCCAATACCTCATACAATTCCTCACAGGGTGTGGGAGGGGTTTACACTTATAAAAACGGCACTAGCCAGAACACAACTGCGTTTCATCGTGGTGCGTTTTGGAATAGCACTTCCTACACGGGCGCATTTACACTCGCTTTGAGGTGGACGGCGGATGCTTATTACAGTCTCAATTATGGCTTTCGCTGCGCCAGTGATCCTGTAGAAATTTCTCAAACTTATTCATCTAGTTCGGGGCGCGCGGGAGGCGGGAATACAGTTAGTGTGGGAAATATTGCAGATGCTAAGTTGTATCAGTCAGTTAATGTCGGCGATACTTCAACCTATGATTTTTCTGTTTATGTTTACGACAATACCACCGGCAATGTTGGCGGGACAGTTACTTCCTCAATTGCCCAGCTTTATTACAATGGATCAACCATCGATACTACTTATACAGACGCAGGAAGTGGTTGGTGGAAACTCTCGGGGACTTTGACTGGTGCCAACGAGTCACGCGAATATGGTTTATTGGTTAAAGCGGGAAAAACTGTTAAAGTTGACGATTTTACTCTTTCCAAACAGGGCACTTATAGTGTTTATACAACCAATGCCTATTCAAACTCAAAAGTTTCCTCTTGGGATTCTTTTTCCGCTTCAGAAACAACTTCGGGAAACGCGGCTATTTATTATCAGATTTGTTTGGATGACGGCTCTTCCTGCAGTTATACCAGC
>JAGUZK010000021.1 GCA_020060845.1 Candidatus Woesebacteria bacterium | reverse complement strand
CCAGCTCTTTTGACAGTCCAAACTGCTCTTTGATATGTTGTATAGCATAATCCCTAAACCTAGTCCCTTCCGGAATTTTCCTTAATCTCCACCAGTTCAGTTCGAGTTTGGCAATTACCTGAGGGTTAAACCTGAAATGAAAAACCTTATCCTTAGCACCAAATCTTCTTCTTCTTCTTGAATAATCAAGAATTGCAGCTCTTGCTTTTTCAACTGTCATATCTGGAAGGTGGTCCGGTTCAAAATAAAATTCTGTGTAAACCATCTGCCATGGCAAAAATCCACTGGTTCTTAACTCTCCAGATGTTCGAATAAACAGGTCTGGATTTGGGTATGGCTGGTTAGTGGTGTAAAGATAAGATTCAAAAAGCCTCTCATCTATTTTTTCGGGAGGAACTTTATCTTCTACAATCCTTCTTACTGCTTGAAGTATCTCTTCGCGACCCCCATAATCAAGGGCAACATTCAAGATATGTTTAGTATTATTTCTTGTCTCATTTTCGGCTTTTACAATCGCCTTTAGCAACTCAGCTGGCAATCTATCTTTTCTGCCTATATGGACAAAGCGAACGTTTTCCCTCTTTGCCTCATCTAGACTCTCTTTAATTGTCTTTTTTACAAGTTCAAAAATTTTTCTTCTCTCGTTATATGGCCTTTTCCAATTTTCTGTTGAAAATCCCCAAATTGTTAGGGTATGAACTCCCCAATCACGGGTCGCACGAATAACTTTTTTCAAAGCTTGGGCGCCAGCCTCGTGACCTTTAGTTACTGCAAGACCTCTTGATCTTGCCCACCGACCATTTCCATCAAGAATTATGGCTATATGATTTGGAACTATAGTACCCTTTGGAAGACTTGGCACCGAATCAGGTCTCATAAACATCAAAATTATATCACAAAACCCCCTTACATATATAATAGATAAAATCTATAATTCACCTACCATGCAAAGTAAAACTATATCTAGAGCAAGCGAAATCCTTTCTAAATACCAACAAATCATCTGGCCTGTAGTCAAAGATTATGTCAGTCGTATTCCCCAGCTGCCCACCCAATTTCAAGTAGGACCCCGTCATAAAAAATTTTTAAACTTCCATCAAAAGATGATTTTGGATTACCCCGAAAGGAAGGGTAAATATCTAAGGCCAACAGTTCTTACTCTAACTGCCTTGTCCCTTGGGGCAGAAATTGACGAATGTCTTAATACTGCAGCTGCCATGCAAATATCAGAGGATTGGTTGCTCATACATGATGACTTTGAAGATCAATCCCAGGAAAGGAGAGGAAAGCCGACACTCCACAAAATTTACGGCAACGAGCTATCCGTCAATGCTGGAGATGCCCTTCATCTTATTATGTGGAAAGCTCTTATTGATAATTTCAGCGTCCTTGATCAGAGAAGGTCCATCCAGATACTCACCGAATTTCAGAGGATGCTGACTCGCACTGCAATTGGACAAACCAGTGAATTGGTATTAGCATTCGGCAAGAAAATTGATATCCGAGATGAGGACTATTATTTTATAATAGACGGTAAGACCTCTTACTACTCTGTGGCAGGACCTTTGAGATTAGGTGCAACAATTGCAAAAGCCGATCAAGCAAAAATTGACATCTTGACTGACTTTGGTAGGAATCTAGGAAGGGCCTATCAGATTGTTGATGATGTGCTTGACCTTACCAGCACTTTCTCCGGACTGAAAAAACAAACAGGCAATGATATCTATGAAAACAAAAGAACAATCATCCTGGGACATCTCATGCGGAATATTAAGGGGGAAGACAAAGAAAAAGCCATCCAAATAATGCTCAAAAAAAGAGATGAAAAGATACCCAGCGAAGTAGATTGGATCATATCAAAAATGCACTCCATTGGCAGTATCCAGTATGCAATGGAAAAAGCAAGAAAATTCACAACCATTGCCACGAAAATCCTTGATGAAAAACTTGGATTTCTGAAAAAGCCTTATGTTGACGACTTGAGAGTCTTGACTGAATTTATACTTGAAAGAAAACACTAGACAATTATCGCTTGGGGGACTGCTTCTTTCTTCTTGCCTTTCCGCCTGTTGCCACCTTTCGCCTTTCTCTAACCCTAGCATCCCTTGTTAAAAGACCAGCTTCTCTAAGAGGTTTTTTAAATTCGGCATTTTCCTTCACAAGTGCCTTAGCAATCGCATGAGCTACTGCATCAACTTGTCCTTTCTTGCCTCCCCCAACCACTTTGGCACTTACATAATAACGATCAGAAACATCCAAAACCCTAAATGGTCTTGACCATACATCGTAGTTGACCGGTCCTGGAAAATATTTATCTATCGAAACACCATTTGCTGTGCTTTCACCTTTGCCCTTAAAAAGCCTAACACGAGCTGAGGCGTTTTTTCTACGTCCTACTGCATAGACAAAATCTCCTTTGCTTTTTGTTTTTACCATATTATTTGTTAGTATCAACTGTTGTGAACTTAGCTGCGTACGGATGTTTGTCGTCAACAAAAATCTTTAGCCTTGCCATCCTTTTTGATGTCAGCCTATTAGTTGGTATCATACCATAAACTGAATTTCTTATTACCTTATCTGGGTGCTCCATAAGTTTTTGAATACTTACCTCCTTAAACCCTCCAGGATATCCAGAATGTCGGCGATAAACTTTGCTTGACATCTTCCTACCGGTAAGCACTATATCCTTTGCATTGATAACTACAACATAATCGCCCATGTCCATATGGGGTGCGTAATCAACTTTATGCTTCCCCATTAGCAATTTTGCAATTTCCGTAGAAATTCTTCCAAGCACCTTGCCTTTAGCATCAATAAGGTGCCATTTCCTCTTTATCT
>JAGUZK010000022.1 GCA_020060845.1 Candidatus Woesebacteria bacterium | reverse complement strand
TTTTTATATTTGATACCACCAAGGTACTGCATAACTTCCGGGCTTCCACCAAATTGTTTACCAGTCCATGCTGCAGGTCCAGAATCTGCAATGGCAGCCACAACTGCTTTCCCGTTTTGAGTGTTAACCACTAAAACTTTCCTATACTTATACCAATTCTTTAGATATGGCTGACGCACACTCCAATCAGGGAGGTAAAGAGTCTGAACTGCCACATACCATCTTTCCATCTCAATAAGATCATTTGTCAATTCCAATTCGCTTGGTGCAAAATAACCCCAAGCCCCCCTTCCCGGTGCCATACCCGCCGCCAAAATATCACCTGCTCCATGGTAAGATAACCTATCCCCAGGATAGCGCATCAGATGCTGCTCTGCTCCAATTAGCCCATAAATTGTATTAAGATGCTCACCTTCCAGATTGGCGTCGGTTTTAATGCCTAAACTATTGAAAATAATTTGTTCTACAAGCTTTTCTTCTGAATAACTCAAAGGACGCACGTCTGCGGGAAGAATATCCTTAAATACCTTCGCCAAAAAAATAGTTGGGCTATTTTTGTCCTTTTCAGTTACACCCTCTTCTAAATCTATCGAGGGAGGAAGTGACTTTAGATCTCTTTGGGGAGAAAAAAGCAATGCCCCCAAAAGAGCTCCTGCACTTAAAAATTTGACAGATTGCTCTCTTAACCGTCCGGAACCGAGCACGCTCGGATCAATATACCTTCCAATTTTGGGGTACTTTGTCAATAATTTCTGGCTTTCCTTGTTATATTTGAGCTTTAGCCTACTTCGGATAGCCTCTGAATCTATTTTATCCTTTGCTATCCGATAATAGGTTTGGGCAGGCAGTTTACCCATAATCAGCACTACTTAAATTTCATAAAGGGCGTACTTTAGTCTTTTTACAGTTTCCTCTTTCCCCAAGATAACCATAGATTCATTAATTGGGGGAGTAATTTTAGAGCCAGCGATTGCCACCCTTAGATCCATAAAAAAGTCTCCTGTCTTAAAATTATTCATCTTGACCGCTCTCATCAACCCCTCATTAAGACTATCCAAATTAAAGTCTTCCAATTGTGATATTACCTTTAGTGCCTCTTGGAGGTGAAGCTTGTAATTTTTCCCGAAAAGATTGGGTGCTGGTTTTCTAAAAGCAAAGAAAAAGCCAGCTAGGTTTTCAAAATCAGACAATTTAGTTAGTCTTTCCTTGACTAGTGGAATAATCCTAGACATCAGACTCTCATCGAAGACATTTGTCACAAATGGCTTCAACAAATGCAAAAGTTCCCCATCACTTTTCTTTCTTATGTAGTAACCATTAAACCAATCTAATTTATCTTTATTAAATATTGGGTTGGATTTTTGTAGGCCTTTTATATCGAAGGCTTCAACAAATTCTTCCAAGGTGAAAAGCTCCCTATTATCCTTAGGAGACCATCCAAGAAGAATTACAAAATTGATAATCGCCTCAGGAAGGTATCCTTCTTCCAAAAATTGTTCAACAGCCACATTACCCTTTCTTTTTGAAAGCTTTCCGCCGGAAGGATCAAGGATGCTGCTGATATGACCAATGAGGGGGGCTTCAATCCCTAGATAGTCATAAACTAGAAGATGGATAGGTGTACTTGAAAGCCACTCAACACCCCTTATCACATGAGTAATTCCCATCTCATGATCATCAACAACTACTGCCAAATGGTATGTAGGAAATCCGTCACTTTTCAAAAGGATCGTATCCGCCACCTCACTAGAATTCCAACTAACCTTCCTATCCATTACAAAATCATAAAATTCTATCTCTTTTCCTTCGGGGACCATCAACTTTATTGCTCCAGAGGAAAGATTTTTATTCCGACAAGGATCTCTCAAGACCTTGGGAACACCACTCTCCTTAACATTTCTGGGTGGGCAATTGCAATAAAATGCATGACCGCTTCGTATAAGCGACATTGCGGCTCTTTCATAAACTCCAGTTTTTACCCTCTCAGATTGGACTACAGGCTTTTCATCCCAACTGATCCTGAAAAGCTTAAGTATCTCAAATATTTTTTCCCTCGCTCCTGCTACCTCACGTTTCTTATCCGTGTCATCGATACGAAGATAAAATTTGCCACCACTATGCTTTGCCAAAGCATAGCTATACAAGGCAGTACGCAACCCTCCAATATGCAAATATCCTGTGGGGCTAGGCGCAAAACGAGTTCTTATTATTTTCTTCTTCATATCTTTTAACTGATTTTAGCACCATACCAACACTTTAGCATTCACAAATACGCTAGCATTAATTTACTACATTAAAGACCAGTAAAATAAAGTATATAATCAATTTATGACATCTCTTACAATTGTCTCGATCAGGGCCAGAAAGGCCATTAGGTATACTATTTACTTTATAATTCTTTTTTTTATAGTAAGAAGCGCGGTCAAGACGGCTATTGCTCTATACAGAAAGTTCTTTCCTCCAGCTCCTCCTCCACCAACTGTAGCATTTGGAAAACTACCTAAAATTCCTTTCCCAATAAAACCGGTAGCTCAGGGAATAACATACAAACTAGAGACTCCAGATAGTTCATTTCCAAAGCTGATCGAACAATTACCTGTCTTTGTCATGCCCGCCTTCACTCCCAAAATAAATGCCTTCACCGACGCTAAGCAAAAAGCTGAAAAGCTGGGCTTTACAGGGGGAGTTCAAAATATAAGTGACAAGATCCCCAATATGTATAACTTTGTGAAGAGAGGCTCATCAACTACTTTGACCATCAACATTGTAAATAACACCTTCTCAATAAGCTCGGATCTGATTGCCGATACATCCATCCTTCTTAAAAGACCCCCTTCTTCCGAAGCTGCTACTCAAAATATAATTTCCTACCTTCAATCAGCCGAAGCCTACCCAGAAGACCTTTCTGGAGAAGTAAAAACCCAACTTCTTAAGGTTGAGTCCGGTCAGCTCAAAGAGGCAATCTCGCTATCAGAAGCAAACTTCATAAGGGTCAATTTCTTCAGAAAAAGCATAGTCTTTAGGAATGTGACATTAAATAGCGTAACTCCCAATTTTCCGCGCTCGAATGTGTGGTTTGATACAAATGGGACAAACATCGTGCAAGGGGAGTATCATTACTTTCCAATGGATGAGTCCAAGAGTGCTACCTACCCCCTAAAAACCGCAGAGGAGGCATGGAAAGAACTAAATGACGGTAAGGCATACATCGCAAATCTTGGATCCAATCAGCCTGGCCAAATCACAATAAGACGCATATACCTTTCCTATTACGATCCAAATCAATACTCTCCCTTTTACCAACCTGTCATTGTATTTGAAGGAGACAACGGATTTTATGCCTATGTACCAGCCATTACAGACGAATACTACGGAAAGTCTGAGTAGATGTGATCTTGTCAAGACCACTTGTAACTTGATAATATCCAGTCAATAAGACTCTCTGTCTCTCCAAATCTATCTTGACTACCCAAGACAACAATCATGATTTTTTTACCATCCCTTTCCAAATAAGTGATAAGGTTTTCTTTGGCATTCTCAGTCCAGCCAGTCTTAACTCCCAAGATCCCATCTACTTTACCCAGAAGCTCATTTATATTTACAAGGTTATGAGTGATTTTGCCATCAGCGCTTTCCACAACAATTTTTTTTGTCCTTACTATCTCAGCTATAAATGGCCTTTGCATTGCATATTTTGCAACTTCAACTAAGTCGTGCGCAGTTGTATATTGATTTTTGCTATCAAGTCCCGTTGGATTCTCAAAAAAAGTATCAGAAAGCCCCAGCTGTTTAATTTTTAAATTCATAGCTACAACAAAATTTTCTTTACCTCCCGGGAATCCATTAGCAAGTGTCTCGGCGGCATCGTTGGCACTAAACATTAGAAGACCATACAAGAGATTACCCACAGTCATCGTTTCTCCTTTGACAAGTTTCATTTTCTGCCCTTCAACAAAAGTGCCCGGAAATGTCAAAACTTTCTCTAGAGGAAAATAATCCATCGCTACAAGTGCAGTCACTAGCTTGGTGGTTGAGGCAGGATACAATCTAAGGTTTGAATTCTTCTCGTAAAGCACAGTTCCACTCTCAATATCCACTGCTAAAGCAGATATTGCCGACAGCTGGGGTGCTGGAATATTACCTGTACTAACAGGTTTTGGCCTTTCTGACGGAGTAGGAGACGGGCTCAACGCCTGTCCTAAGACTAATCTTTGATCGCTTGGTCTTGAAAAGCTAACTAAAACTCCAAAGGCAACAATTAAAACAAGCGCTACTGTTAAGAAGATTGCATGCTTCATTAGCTCTTTTTAATTCTCTTTTCAGAAAATCTAAAATCAACTCTTTCCATATCACGGGGGAAAAGTGATGCCTCACGAATATTCGAAAGACCAAGAATTAGCATCGTAATTCTTTCAAGACCAAATGAAAATCCTCCTTCGGGGGGCATTCCATATTCAAAAGCCTGCAAGTACATTTTGAAATTTTCAGGATCCATGCCCCTTCCCCTTATTGCATCCACCAGATCATCATAATTACTAATTCTCTGGCTACCACTTAAGATTTCTACCCCCTTGAAAAGTAAGTCATAAGAAAGCGAATACTTAGGATCTGTTGGGTCAGGTAGTGTATAAAATGCTCTTTTTTTGGTAGGGTAGTGGGTCACTGTTACCAAGTCTGAATTGTATTCCTCCTGTGCCCACTTTCCAATTTCTCGCTCATCCTCCGGCGCCAGATCATCTTCTTTGGTGTGATCAATACCAGTTCTCTCCAGAATAATTCTCTGTGCTTCTCTCATTGTTATCCTTGGTATCTTGCCATCAACCCTTGGGTTTTCAACACCATATTCCTTTAATATCTGCGGATACTTACTTGCCACAAATCCAATCGTATATTTGCCAACAAATTCAAGTGCATCCAAAAGCTCCTCAAAATTTACAAAACCCAGTTCGCAATCAAGCTGTATAGATTCCGAAAGATGACGTGTCGTCACTGACGGCTCCATCCGATATGCGTGTGATACCAAATATACTCTCTCAAATACTGGCACCATCATCTGCTTATAAAGCTGGGGCGACTGAACCAGAAATGCATTATGCTCGTAATATTTCACTCTAAAAACTTCAGCTCCACCTTCGGTCGATGAGGCAGAAATAGTTGGAGTAAAAATCTCAGTGCAACCAAGCTTTTTTGAAGCTTGCCTAAATCCCTCCATGATTGCCTCCTGTACCTTAAAAATATTTGATATTTTGATGTTTCTTAGTGAAATAGTCCTATAATCCAAAAGAGTGGGGAGAGTTAATCCCAAATCTTCCTTGCCCATATCAAAAGGGAGTTCTTTAGCCAAGGACAAAACTTTCACTTTCTCAACCTGTATCTCAACCCACCCTGCATCAATTTTCTCATTGACCATATTTTCAGGTCTTTCACTAACTATTCCAACTACTTCAACTGCAGACTGGGGAGTGAGCTTGGGAAAATTAGTGCCAACACACTGAACCACTCCACTTCTATCACGCAAATCAAAAAACTTGATCTTGCCATGATCACGGATATTGACTATCCATCCACATATAAGTACCTTCTTCCCAATCTTTTGAGGAGTTTTAATTATCAGTATCCTTTTCACTTTATCTTGTATTTTATTGTATTTTGCCAGCAAACGCCACAGTCTTAATATCTTTTGGAAAGCCTATTCAAAGCTGAATACCCCGAACACTAGATCATTTCGGTATCTCCCTAACAATCCCAAGGTCCTTTTTTATCTGCCTGCGTGCACTGGTTGTTCTCACAAAGTCAAGCCAGTCAGAATTGGGTTTTTGCGGATTTTTATTCTTGATTATCTCTACTATGTCACCATTTTGAAGTTGGTAAGATAAAGGAACAATCCTACCTCCCACCTTTGCCCCTTTTACGTATCTGCCTAGATGAGTGTGTACAGCATACGCAAAATCGATCGGAGTTGACCCAACCGGCAGATCAAAAACATCACCACGTGGAGAAAATACAAAAATCCTTTGGTTTAACACATCAAGTTTTACTGCTTGCATAAATTCTTTACCATCCTTAATCTCATCTTGCCAAGATGCCAACTGTCTCACCCAAGCTAATTTGTCATCTACAACCGCGCCCATTTTTCCTAGTTTCTCGTCCTCTATCCCTTTCTTCTCTTTTACCTCTGAATACTTCCAATGGGCAGCAATTCCTCTCTCCGCTAACTCGTGCATTTCAAAAGTTCTAATCTGAACCTCAACAATCCTGCCGTCTGGCCCAAAAACCTTTGTATGAATAGACTGGTATCCGTTAGGCTTTGGCTGTGCAATAAAATCAGATATGGATAAATTGGGAACAGTTTTGTAGTTTCTATGGACTATTCCCAGGGTAGCATAACAGTCTTTGACTGAATCCACCAATACTCTGAGAGCAACAATATCGTAAATTTTCTCAAAATTCCAATCTATATCCGGACGTTCAAGTTTTCGCCAAAGGGAGTAAAGCGATTTTTTTCTTCCTTCAATCTTGGCGTTAATACCTTCCCTGGAAAGCTCAACTAGAAGATTTCTTTTCATTTTGCTAATTGTCGATTCTGCTTTCCTATAATAATCTTCAGAAAGAGATTTCACCTTTTCATATTCTTCCGGGAAAAGATAAATAAACGCCAAGTCACTTAGCTCCGCTTTGACTTCACCAATACCCAGCCTCTCAGCCAAAGGGGCATAAATCTCCAAAGTCTCCTTGGCAATTCTTGTCTGTTTCTCAGAAGGCAGATGTCTCAATGTCCTCATGTTGTGTAATCTATCTGCAAGCTTGACCAAAACAACCCTTATATCTTTTGCCATTGTCACAAACATCTTGCGCAAATTCTCAACAAATACCTCTTCACTACTTCCTCTCAGCCTAATCTTTGATACTTTGGAAACTCCATCAACCAAGACAGCAACATTACTCCCGAAATCTCTCTCTATATCTTCATACGTTGCTGCACCGTCCTCGATGGTATCATGAAGAAGACCAGCTGCAATTGAAACCGCATCAACCCTCCATCCAAATAAAATCCTTGCTACCTCCAAGGAATGAATTACATAATCATCTCCACTAAGGCGCTTTTGCCCAAAATGAGCAGTCTTTGCAAATTCCCAGGCTCTTGTTATAAAGTCTATGTCAGAGGAGGAGTACCCCGCTGATAGCAATCTCTCTTTCAAATCCCTGAAATTTTTTTCTTCAACGTTACTCATATCATTATATCCTTTATCTTAAGCTGAACTTGGGGGGTTCCGCTCCAACTATCCTCTTCTATCGTGTAGGCAACTGACAGACGCTTCTTGTCGGATATATCCTTGTAATAGTCTCCAAATCCAAACCCTATGGCATCAATTATCTTATTTTTACTCTCCAACTTCAACTTAAGATGTTTTGAGCCTGTACCAACAAGCCTCAAATCAATAACCCCACAATCCCTTGTACAAAACACAGGAATAGGATTCCCTATTCCAAAAGGCTCAAGACGAGCTATCATATTTGGTGTCCAATTATCAATATCTGAAAAATCAAGCTCACAGTCTATCCTCAGTTTCCTTTCCAAATGCTCATTGCTAACAATCTCATCTGCAATTTCACTAAGCTTTTCTGAAAATCTTTCAATATTAGAGGTTTTTATTGAAAATCCAGCTGCCATAGCATGACCACCAGCACTCAGGAGAAAATCACCAGCCTTACGAATCATTTCCACAATATTTACACCTGAAATTGAGCGTGCCGAACCCTTGCTATCTTCTTTCCCCACAGAAACTACAAATGAAGGGACATAAAACCTCTCAACAAGCCTGGAAGCCGCAAGCCCAATAACCCCCTCATGATAATTCTCATGTGCCAGAAACAGAATTTTTGACCGAGATATCCCTTCATATTCCTTCACCGCCTGTAAGACTACATCCTCAACAATCCTTTGCCGCTTGAGATTTGTGTCATTTAGAATGGCCGCCAATTGCTTGGCTCTATCTTTATTATTTGTACACAACAGTCTTAGCGAATCAAGCGCGTGGCTTAATCTGCCCGTCGCGTTGAGTCTTGGAGCCAGTACAAACCCTATCTCATAGGTTCCAATATTCTCCCGTTTGATAGCGGAAACCTCATAAAGTGCACTTAATCCTGGACGGTTGGTCTTTCTTAGTCTCTCAATTCCATACTTGACAAGACTTCGGTTCACGCCAACAATAGGGATCTGATCTGCAACTATCCCAACGGCTGCCAATTCCAATCCATCATATGACTTACTAACTAAGCCAAGTTTGCGGTCAATCTCTTTCGAAAATAGCCAAGCAAGTCCAGAACCGGAGGTTTCTTTTGAATAAATTATTCCCAACGCATCGGGAAAATTCTTTTCCGCCTCATGGTGGTCAACTACAATAACGTCAATTCCCAATTCCTTGGCAGCCTCTACGGCATCAAAAGCAACTATACCATTATCCACAGTGATAATCAGACTAAGGTCTGGATTTTCTGATTTTAGTTTCCTAACACTTTCGGGGTTGATTCCATACCCCTCAATAAAACGGCTTGGGATAAAAGGGATTACACCTTTGCTATACTTAAATAAGCATTCCCACAAAATAGCTGTCGCGCAAATACCATCTGCGTCATAATCGCCATACACAGCAATCTTTTCTTTTTTTACAATTGCCTCTTTTATCCTGCCTATGGACACTGACATTGCCCCGCTACCAACTCCAATATCTTCAATTGTTATATTTGATGGCTCAGGGGGCTCCAAAAACGCTCTAATTTGCTTTGAACCTCTTATCCCTCTATTGGCAAGCAATAGATCTAATAGAACTTTGTTTTTGTCCGTCTTGGCTTCATTGTCCAATTCAGATAGAATTTCCCATTTATACTTTTTGTTTCCCATCACTACATTATTAAGTCACTATACATGTAAATTTAGATTTATCACTTAAAACATCTATAAAGTATAATTATAGAACATGAATATTGTCCTCCCCCCAAAAGTGATTGAAATAATATCAAAACTTTATGAAAAAGGATTTCAGGCCTTTGTTGTTGGTGGAGCAGTAAGGGATATTATGATGGGAAGACCGGTTAATGATTGGGACTTGACAACCGACGCAACACCCGAACAAATCATAGAAACTTTTCCGGACGAATCATTCTACGATAACAAGTTTGGAACAGTAGGTATTAAAAATGAAAGTGGACGCCCGTACGAAATAACCACCTTCAGGAGTGAATATGGGTATTCAGATGCTCGCCGCCCGGACAAAATTGTGTGGGGAAAAAGTTTAGAAGAGGATATCCAAAGACGAGATTTCACAATCAACGCAATGGCTATCAGAATACATGCCAACCAGACAGCAAGTCATAACGTCGCCTATCTATCTTGCGAGGGTGAACTTATTGATCCTTATGACGGCAGAACTGATCTAAAAAAAAGACTCATCCGTGCTGTTGGAAATCCCGGAAAGCGCTTCAATGAAGATGCTCTAAGAATGATGCGGGCTGTACGAATTGCTTCAGAGCTTGACTTTAAGATAGAAGAACAAACCCTTACAGCAATCTTTGCTAATCGAAAGCTGATACAAAAAATATCAAAAGAAAGAATACGTGATGAACTATTCAAGATACTTGCATCATCACACCCC
>JAGUZK010000013.1 GCA_020060845.1 Candidatus Woesebacteria bacterium | reverse complement strand
AGTAAAAGATGGCAAGCCATCAGTAATATCCACTTCAACATCAACAATGGTTGCCTCAAGCCCAACCAACGCCCCTGAAGTGATCCTGGAGAGCATAATATCTACAATAGTAAAAACAAAGTAACTTTCTTATAACCACCTGCTAGCAAACATCAACCGCCATAGAAAAAGAAGAATCGCTAGAGGGATAAGGCTAAACACAAAAAAAAGGCTCCAGTAGATAAACCCCTTGGTACTAAAGACACGATCAAAACCTTTTTTGTTAAAGCTAACAAGAAGTGTAGTTATAGTGAGAATACCAACAAAAGATACTGATTGTAAAAAAAACAAACCCCCCCTTGCGATAGTGCCACCTGCTTCTATCACGGCTTATTCTTACACACCCACCCAAAAAATTCAAGTGCTGGCATCAAATGAACTTTTCTGGCATTCTTAGTATATATGGAGTCAGTTGTAACCTATGCAAATCCGGTAGCATTCTTCTGTGCTGAGTTTGCCATAGATAACGATCTTCCAACCTACGCAGGTGGGCTTGGAATTCTTTCCGCAGATATTCTAAACCAAGCGGCAGATAATAATTTCCCAATGGTGGGTATCGGGATACTTTACAAGGGAAAGCATTACATCCAACATATTACCGCCGATGGTAAGGAGGAAAAAAGAGACTCAGAATTTGATCATGATACCTCATTTCTGCGCCCAGTGACAAAAGATGGTAAACAATTGGTGTTTACCTTGGAACTTGAAAGCACAAAAGTAAAAGTAAAAGCTTATCAAGTCAGATTAGGTGACATCACAACAGCATATTTTCTTTCCACCTACGTCGACGGAAACCCACCCGACTGGGTTTCCGATATGAATAAGGTTTACGGAGGAGACCAAAACAGTCAAATTAGACAACAGATCCTTCTGGGGGTTGGCGGGATAAGGCTACTTAAGGAATTGGAAATCGTTCCATCATTTTATCATATTAACGAGGGCAGGCCTGGATTTATCATATGGGAATTGACAAAAATCCTAATGGAAGAAAAAAAACTTCCTTTTGAAGAGGCGTGGAAAAACGCGAGAGAAAAAATCATCTACACTAACCATACTTTGGTCCCCGCAGGGAACCTTACTTATCCAATAGAGGTTATCGAGAAGTGGGCTGCTCCATTTGCAAGACAATTAGGTGTAGAAACCAATAGAATAATAAAGGATGGAATTATAAATCCTTCAACATTTAGTATCACAGATTTTGCTTTAAACATTTCCAAGAAACAGCAAGCAGTAAGCAAAATCCACGCTCAAGGTGCAAAAAAAATGTGGCCCAAATACAATTGGATTTCAATAACCAACGGGGTTCATAAAGGCCGATGGCAAGATAGTGACTTCAGAAACAAAAGCTTGTCAAATCTTGAGATATGGAATCTACACATGGCAAAGAAGCGGGAGCTGGCCGAAACAGTACTGAAAAGAACAGGAATTGGTTATGACCCAGAAAGATTAGTAATAACATGGGCAAGACGCCTGGCAGATTACAAACAGCCAAAGGCAATATTTGCAAACCTCCCTAGGTTAAAAGCAATAATTACAAATCCCAAAATGCCTGTACAAATTCTTTTTGCCGGAAACTCACATTCAGACGACCCCTCCGCCAAGGCACTGATCGAAGAGATAATCCAAATAATGGCACATGACCTCTTTGGCCACGCAATCTTTATCCCAAACTACAACATATCTTTAGCAAACCATCTTGTATCAGGCAGCGACCTCTGGCTAAACACACCCAAGGAAGGTCTTGAGGCTTCGGGAACATCCGGAATGAAAGCAATTAGTAACGGGGTACTAAACTGTACTGTTCAAGACGGATGGTCACACGAGGTCAATTGGGATGGTATCGGGTGGGTTCTTGACCCCCAAAGAGTAAGTGACAGCTTCTATGACCTTCTCGAACAAAAAATAGCTCCTTGTTATTATACCCGCGACGAAAACGGGCTGCCTCTTGAGTGGATAGATATGATGAGAAAATCAATAGAACTTTCAGATCAGTTCTCTACCGAAAGGGTGCTAGAGGAATATAAAAAACTTCTTTATTGCTAAATATTTAAGCAACCTAAATTAGTAATGAATAAGAAAATTTCCGCTGTAACCAATCGGGCAAGAAAAGTCAAAGCCATCTGTACAATTTTTTACAAAAATTCTTTTTTCGTGCCCATAGTCAGAAGAACACTCACCATTAACCAAGCGAATTTCGTTATCCTCAATATCGCCACTCATTATCTCGACTCGATAACTTGGTAAGAAAAACTGATATTGTTCCTTATAGTGGAGTAGGTCAAAAACTTCAAAATTACTAGGCGAGACTACAAAACACACTGCATTTGAATCAAACTGCCCAGCATTATTTTTTAAAAAATATACTGTGTGCATAGATAAAAAGTCCGTTGGAGTTTTGTCTAAAACAGCTTTTTTCGAGACAAAGAAATCAAAACAAATAACAAAAACATAAAAAATAATCGATATGCTAAAAGCGTTTATCAAGAGATCTCCCAAATGCAGTCTATAAAATGCTCTAAAGCGCACATGCAATT
>JAGUZK010000032.1 GCA_020060845.1 Candidatus Woesebacteria bacterium | reverse complement strand
TGGTTGTAGATGATAGGATGATTCCAGACGCAAATCTTCCAACTGAGTATGTTGAGGGTGTATTGGATATAGCCAATGAGGGTTCAGGACTTCTACGACCAAATTTTGCAAGTAGTGACCACGATATTTATATTTCTGCCAGCCAGATAAGAAGGTTTAATCTGCGTCTTGGTGACAAAATTGGAGGTCAGGCACGAAGGCCTAAAGAAAATGAGAGGTATTGGGGACTCCTTAAGGTGGAAAAAATTAATGGTCAGGATGTTGACAGCGTTTTTGAAAGACCTCGTTTTGACGATCTAGTCGCAGTCTACCCCGATGAGCAGATCAAGCTTTCAACAGGGAAGGAACCTTTGACAACTAGGGTGGTAGATCTCATTGCCCCAATTGGCTTTGGACAAAGGGGGCTTATTGTCTCTGCACCAAAGGCGGGAAAGACTTGGCTTATCAAGGATATAATTGCTGGAATTGCTAAGAATTATCCGGAGGCAGATAAGGGTAAGAGAAAGGTACATCTAATGGCGGTACTAATTGGTGAGCGTCCTGAAGAAGTGACCGATATCAAGCGACATATGAATGCAATTACTCAAGGTGCTGGGGAAGTGGCTGCCAGTAATTTTGACGAACCGCCACAAGATCAGACAAGGGTTGGAGAGCTTGCGCTGGAACGTGCGAAGAGATTGGTTGAGATGGGAGTTGATGTAGTAATTGTCCTTGATTCAATAACCAGGATGGCACGGGCGTATAATCTCGCGCTCCCCACATCCGGAAGAACTTTGACTGGTGGATTTGATCCTGTTGCACTTTTTCCCGCAAAGAAGTTTTTTGGCGCTGCGAGAAAAATTGAAGGAGGAGGATCATTGACGATAATTGGTACATGTCTTGTTGATACAGGCAGTCGGATGGATGATCTTATATATGAGGAGTTTAAGGGGACTGGTAATATGGAGCTACATCTAGTCCGTCGCCTTGCAGAAAAAAGGATCTTCCCAGCAATTGATGTAACCCGATCCGGAACGCGTCAGGAGGAGTTGCTTTATGGTCCCGAGGTCCTTAAGAAAATTCATACCCTGCGTAGGATGCTTGATATGGTTTCTGAAGATGAGAGGACAGAGACCTTACTTGAAAGGTTGAGTAAGACTGAGAAAAACGAAGATTTTTTGGAGGATCTTAAAACTATCTGATGTAAATTTAGAAATCTTTGTGTGGGTAAAAAAAATTAACACCCACCTAATTTGACCAGATCTCCAATAGCTGGTATATTCAATTTTGTCCTTGATGATAAAAGAAGGTAGCCAGTCGTATTATAGAAATGGTCTAGGGCGTTCCCGTCCGCCTGGGGGTTCAATCATCTTGATGTTTAAGTTGCTGGCGAGAGACATCACCCTTTTTTCTTCCGAGCTATCTTTCTATCTTATTAAGAGGCTTCACCTTTCATTTATTAGGTTTGAGAGTATAAAGAAGGTTTTTGTAGCAGTTCTTTACAGGCAAAGAGGCAAGTATGCCAGGCGCTTCATGCATTCAGGCATGGCGGGCTTGGCGGCACTTGGAGTGCTTATCGCTCCAGTACTGGCTGATGAATTTCCTACCGATAGGACAAACCCTTGGGAAATAGCCTCGCCTTCATCTGTGGTTACAGCCTCAACTGATAATACGACCACTCTTTTTTCTGAGAAATCAAGAGATAAAATTATTGTATACGAAGTGCAAGAGGGGGATACAATAGCTAAGATAGCCGAGAAGTTTGGTATTTCAGTTGATACAATTCTTTGGCAGAACGACCTTACAGCAAAATCAACCATTAAGCCTGGCCAAAAACTCGAAATACTGCCGGTCACAGGAATGAGTCATAAAGTAGTAAAGGGTGATACTGTTTATTCAATTGCAAAAAAATATGATGCTTCTCCCCAGGCGATAGTTGATTTTCCGTTTAATACCTTCGTGAATGATGAAACGTTTGAATTGGCAATAGGACAAATTATTATTGTACCAGATGGGGTAAAGCCAAAGGAAATTCCTTCTTCCCCTCGTGTTAGGCAAATTACTCCGGATGCAGGTACCGTTGTTGCTTCCGGTACTTTTGTCTGGCCAGCAGGTGGTACTATTTCGCAAAACTTCTATTGGTATCACAAAGGAGTTGACATTGCAAACAGAAATGCACCAGATATATTGGCTGCCGATTCGGGAAAGGTTGTGGTTGCAGGATGGCCTGATGGGTATGGTTATGGGAATCGTGTGGTAATTGATCATGGTAATGGATATCGTACCCTTTATGCACATCTTTCTAGGATCTATGTAGTTGTTGGCCAGACAGTAGCAAGAGGTAATGCAATTGGTAAGATGGGGTCTACAGGAAGATCAACCGGTGTTCACCTGCATTTTGAGATAACTAGAGATGGTGTGCACTTAAATCCTCTATCTATACTGAAGTAGACTAGGGAATAATTATTCCACACATGTTTTATTATTATTTGAGAGTATTATTCAAGAGTTTGTTACGTAGTATAATTTGTTAACCTTTGGGCCTGTAGTTAAACGGTATAACATGCCCTTCGCATGGGCAGGTTCGGGGTTCAATTCCCCGCAGGTCCACAAGAAATTCAATAAATCATATGGGAGATATTAAGTTGTTTTGTGATGACAGGTAAAATACCACAAAAAGAATTGCTGTTATTAGTACGACTGTAGACACAATTATCATAAGAAGCTGGCCGTTTTGATTTTTATTGCTTGTGGTATCAAGGGCTGAGAATGAGGGGATAAGTCTCTGGCTGCCTACCAAGATAGAAGTGTTTTGGTCTGGAGCGTGACTACCAGGTGGTTCGGGCAATTTGGTCTCACTGATAATTCTTATTGGCTGAATTTTTGGGATTAGGATTTCTTTTGGCTCTCTATCAATGACATCTTTTTTTTGATATTCGCTGGACGTAAGTATTTTTTCTACTTCACTTTGAATTTCGTCTTCGCTGCTGTCAAGGTCTGCTAAATTGGTCTTAAAGTGTGGCGATACTGTCTCGTATTCTTTTCGAGGCCTTTCTTCTTGGCTTCTTTCGTACTTTCTGCCAAACATATTATCAAGTTCGCTTTTCTTGAAATAACGATGTCCGCCGGGAGATCGGTAACTTATTATCTTCCCCTTCTTTTCCCATCTACGCAGGGTATCTATTGATACGCCCAAATATTCTGACGCCTCACCAATGCTTAAGAGGTTTAGTTTGTCTTCCATTTTGCGCAATATTGCACAGATTTTGGTCAATGTCAACTGTCAAGGTACCCATTTTTTAGATATTTTTAGATTAGAATTTTGTCCACTAGCAAAGGGAGTTAGGGGGTGGGTGACGGGCTTGGAGTGGCGGTTTGTGATGGGGTTACGCTAGTTTGTGTCTCAGATGGAGTTGGAGTAACTGATACAGATGGCGTTGCGGGGGGTTCACTGCCTTCTGGTAGTTCAACTGGAGGATTGACTATCTTCTGGTCTTCTTGTGGTGGAACCAGCTGATTTCCTGTGGGGGCAGCCTCCTTCTTCTTGCTGCTTAGATCGTTTAGAGCTTTTTGGGCAGTTTCAAAGTCTTTTGAGTTCTTATCAACTAGAGAGAGCACAACTGTCATCTCGTTTATTGCTTCATCCAACATCCCTTTTTCTTTGTAAGCAAAGGCTAGGTTGTAGTGTGCATTCGGATGGTCTCTTTTGATTGATTCTGTAACCGTTTTGAATATGTTAATTGCCGAGTCGTAGTCCTTTTTTGCAAAATAGACACCTCCCAAGGCTATACGCAGTTCGGGGTTTATCGGATCAAGAATAATTGCTTGACGGTATGATTGGATTGCAAATTCCTCAGACCCTTTGGCTAAGGGCATTATGCTCCTGTAGGTATCTCCCAGCAATGCCCAATTATCGGCCCTTAATGGGTTGAGCGCAACAGCCGCTTTTGCTTCTGTTATTGCAACCTGGACTAGCTGTGTGAGAGTGTTCTTGTCATCTTCCGATAATTCCTTCTTCTGTGCCATTGAATTTGCAAGGATGAGATTGATTCTTGAGAATGATGATCTATAACGGTCGACAAGTGGATTAAGGTTTATAGCCGTTCGCATGCGATCATAAATTTCTTTTGTATCATTTTTTGAGGTAGCATCAATGGCTTTTTTGAAATTATATTCTGCTTTGACTATATTTACCGATTTGGAGAATAATACGATAACAAGGATAACTATTGGCAAGGATAATAAAATGGCTGGGAATCTGGTCGAGATCTTTGATCCCAAAGACTTGTCCTCGTGAGATTCAGCCATAAGATTAAGCACAGCCTTTTTAGTTTGAGTATTCAATGAAAGCATTACAAAAAATAATAAGGTTATGAGAATAGTGGCGGGAAACAGCGCCATGCTGACAACCAATATAAGAAGGGAAATAAGATTTGTAATTGATGCCAACCCCCAATTTACCAGCTTCTTCTCTTTTAAATCTACCTGGGAATGCTTGAGTATTCGATAGAGAAGTAGGACAATTCCCAGGAATCCTAATAAACCAACCTCTGTTAGTAGAGTTAGGTAAAAATTATTAGCAGTTGCATATTTGATTGACCATAAGCTGGTTGCGTTATAGCTTGGAGGTCTAAATCTGCTGAAGGCAGTGACATAGTTTCCCGGACCGATGCCCAGTACTGGCGATACCTTTAGAGAGTCTACAGCCACTGCCCAAGAAAGACCAATTCCAGGGAATTTAGGAGAAGAAGGATTTCCGGGAAGGATGTTCACAACTGACAGGATAAGTGATATAGAGACTAAAAAACCACAAAGACCCCATAGAATTTTTTCTACTATCTTTTTTTCTGAGATAATTATTCCTATACCTGAGGATAATATTGCTCCTAGAAATACAGCACTTGGCAAGTATCCACCTTCTGGGGCAAAAGTTTTTGCTTTCGCATAAGCTGGTAGGGGCAGCTGTGACAAAAGCCCTAGGGCTGCAAGAATCATCCATAAGGATAGTATGGCTGATGAGGCAAATAATACCTTTGTTACCAAATTCTTTGCTTCGCCACCAAGCTGGTTGATAAAAAAGAAAAGCAAAACTGCGCAGATTATGGATGTTGCAACCCCCGGCAAGAGAATTGCCTCCATTTTATTTGGGGTGCGAAGAATCGTGCTTAAGAGATAGGAGATAAGTATTAAAAGGGCAGGTACGTCGTAGTTACTTATTGATATCTCGAATTTAGCACTTGTTATAATCCTTACGCATCTTACTGTCAGGTACAGTAAGACAGCATAAAAGAGAATTTGGATTTTTGTGACGATAAATGGATTTGATGAAATAGAAAAAACAGGCAACGGAAGAAGGAATAAAGCCACTAGTAATATATATTTTTCTACCTCTTTTAATATTTTTTCCATTTTAATTCGTTTAGTTTCTTAAAAAGTTGTGTTTTTATCTTTCTACTTTTGTTTACTCTTGTCAATAGCCTTTTTAACAAATCTTTTTAATATATCAAAAATATTCTTTATATATATTATTGTTTCTTTATGTAAATTAAAATATCTTAACAATAATTAACATATCAAGTTTATGTTTCCTTTTCTAGTGGTCCACTTAAAGGTGTTGTGGTGGGAGTATGCAAGATGGTTGGAGTTGGAGATTGTAAAGTGGTTGGAGTGGAAGAAGGCAATTGTTTGGTTTCAGTGATAGAGCCAACCTCAATCACTTTTTTTTCTGACGGGCGATATAAGATTGCTTTTTTGGAAGACGTAAATATTAGAACCTTATCGCCAATCTTGGAATTTACGAAAAAAGTGGATTTTGTTGATATATCTTTTTCAGTAACTGTTGCAATAATTGGCTTTTCTGGGGGAATTTCAATTAGTTCTGATACTTCTTTTATTATAGATTCTTCGTTGGAGACCTTGTCAGCGGTTTTATTGCCCAAAAAGTAGGCACCTCCCGCTGAGAGGATAAATATCATTATTGACAAGGCAATATAAATTGGAAATTTGCTTCCGCCTTTTTTTACACTTTTTTTTGCAAGCAGTATGTCTGATGGTGGTGGAGGTGTGTCCACTTCTAGAATGCTCATATGTGATTTATGGATGACCACTGGATGGGCCAAATCTTACAGCTGAACCTTGATTTAGGTCAGCGCGTACTTGCTCTTGTGTTAGATTGTAATTCCAAAGTTTTATCTCATCAACCTGACCCTGGAATCTTTGTGCGGATGAGCTGTTTTGGCCGATGTGGAGTGCTGATGAGGCAGCTGTTATACTTCCTGTCTGGCTCCAAGTGTCTTGGAGTGTTCCATTGACATAGACTTTAATATTTGTCCCATCATAAACACAAATTATATGTTGCCATGAGTTGGTTGAAAGAGCAGTGCTGGTTGAGGAAGCGGTATTAGTAGTAAACGCTCCGCCTGTATAAATATCACAAATGGGTTTTCCCGAGGAATCAGTTGATAGCCTTACTTCGGATGCCTTTTCAATTAGGGTTTTAGTTGCAACTGATGATTTTGGATAAAACCATCCTCCCCATGATACAGTTGTTGAAGAAAGACCTGATTGCGCTAGAGGTGAAAATGAACCTGTTACAGCACGATCATCAGTCCCATCCAAGTCAAGGCTGTAATTCATCTTTCCTGTTGTACCATTAGTCCACGCGTCTGTGGTTGTTGTGTTTGAACCTGTCGCACCAATGGTTATTGTAGCATCATTTCCTAATGTGCCTGTGCCGTCAGCGTTGGGGACAGAATTATATGCGGTTGAGCCCGATCCCTCGTCAAATTTGTACCAGACATAAGGCATGCCCTTGTTGTAATCCCATGCAATTTGGGATTGTGTACGCACGTAGTTGTAGTAGCGAACTTGGTCGATTATTGCATTTGCATAGGTTCCTGCAGTTGGTCCGTTCTCAACACCAAGGGTGGGCGCGACTGAATTAATGTTGAGACCGTTTGGTACTGTCCCTGAATGGGAGAGTGACTGTCTGACGCCATTTAGGTAGAATTTTACCTTATCATCATTAGTTGATCCGTTGGGATTATACGTAAAGGTTAAGTGCTGCCAGGTGCCAGTTGTCAATATATTACCAGTTGTATAAGCTGTGCTGGTATTTGCAACAGTGCATCCGGATGGGTTTGTGAGAGTACAATTTGTGACTATATTTATATCATCATTTCCTCCCAGTGTTGATCCTGCCTGCATTACCAGACGGTTGTTTGGATTTTGTCTTCGGGCAAATATTGTTGCAAGGTTTGATAGGGAATTGAATTTAACCCACGCGCTGACTGTTACCTCAACTGCTCCGTCAAGTTGAGGGGGGTCAAAAGTTGTGACGTAGTCATTTGTTCCGTCAAACTTAAGAGCCGTACCAATTTTTCCCGGGACCCAGTTTGACTGGTCCATGCCGCTTGTTGACCCATTTGATACTGCATTTTCTGGAGTTGAGCTGTAGATGGTGGTGCCCGTGTTTTCCTCAAAATCATAGGCCATGATTGGTGAAGAGCATGAATTTCCGGGCGGGCAGTAGCTTGACTTTTTTGACCATTCGGGCGAGCCGGATGAATTAGCTGACCCGAGTGTTACAGTACTTGCCAGATTATAGAGGACATCAACTTGCGGCTGGAAAATCTCAAATGTAAAGTAACGTATTTCATCAATATAGCCAGTAAAACGGCTTGCCACACTGTTTATTGTCTTGTAGCAGAAAGAAAAGTCATCTGATGCTGGCCTTAGGGAACCGTTTGCTGTGAGTGGCTCTTTTGATGCTACCAGTAACCCGTCAACATAAAGGGAGATTTTTTGTGTAGTGCTTTTGACGGCAGTGATATTGTGCCATTGGGCATCGTAATAATCTTCGGTTGAGGTGATTACATCATCGGGAGTGTAGGTTGAATCGTCATCAATTGCAAAGTTGATTCTTCCCGAGGTGTCAAAGAAAATTACGTATCCGCGTGAACCGGAACTGAGACCTATTCCGATCACAGATTCATTGGTGGAAGGATTGGTAGCTGATGAGCTTTTGACCCAGAGGTTAAAGCTAAAGCTTTCTGTGCCAAGGTTAAATATCGAGTCGTAACCCGAGGTCATTTGAAATGTTGTAGGAGCAAAGCAGTTTATTGCTCCGTTTACTTTTCCGTCAGAAGTAAAAGGATTTCCTCCAGAAACTACGAGATTTTCATTAATGCCGTATCCCGAGGAGTCATAGATTGTGGCGTTTCCCGCTGAATTCTCGTCAAGCTTGAAGTAAGCGGCTGCTGTGCTGACAGGAGATCCAGATATTGGGTGACCTGAGCTTAATGAGTCAGTTATTTGCACTTCCCATAAGGCGTAGTTGTAAATTTTTACATTGTCAATTGAGCCGCTGAGGTCGTTTGCTGTGTAAGAGGTTCCTGAATTGCCAATTGAAATATTATCGTCATTGGCAGTTGATGCTGTTGTTGTGTCAGTGGTGGATGATATGGGTACGGTATCTACATAAATATAAATTACATCATTTAGGATATCCCTTTTTCCAAGTATGTGGTGCCATTTACCGTCGTTGAGGGTTGTTGTTCCACATACAGAGGGACTGTTGGTTCCATCTGAAATCTGGAAACATGCATATTCGTTTGAATCAAGGTATAAAAAGAAAGGGTACGCACCCGTTCCGTCATTTTTTGCAATGATTGTCTGGGAAGCGGAAGAATCATACGAAGTCTTAAACCATGCTGATACAGTATATGAATCATTTGTCGAGCCCAGGTCAGTTGAGGTGGTTTCGGAGATGGTTACTACATCATCGTTTCCGTCAAAGGATAGGGCTGATCCCAGAACCCCCTGCATCCATGTTGTATTTCCCGAGAAGCTTGAGCTTGTGTTTCCGTTGCCTGAGGAATCGTTTATCACCGAACCGGTATTTTCATCCATCTTCCAATGTGCCTTAGCTGAAGGACCCGCCAGAAAGAGGTCAAAGATCTCCCTTTGTTCAAGTGTCCTATTGTAAAGCCTGAAATCATCAATTTTCCCATCCATGTAATTTGTACCCTGCCGCCCTATATAAAATGTGGAGGCATCAACCGGGGTTTGAGTGGTGACAGTAACTAAAGACCACTTTGCTGAAGAGATTGTTGTGGAAGGCACACCATTTACAAAGATCTGGGGGTCGGTAAAACCGGTTGCTGTAAGTGTACCAGATGATGAGGTGAGATAAACCGATCCAGTTAAAGAAAAGTAATAG
>JAGUZK010000044.1 GCA_020060845.1 Candidatus Woesebacteria bacterium | reverse complement strand
TGAGAAGAAAGTATGGGAAATAGGATACAAGTCCAAAGGATGCTGCGCAGAAGCAAAGAAATTAGGATTGGAAGAACGTATTGTTAGTAAATAAAGTTTGCTGATATAAGAAAACTTCATTTTCTGATATAAGAAAAAACAAAAAAAGTTTTCTGATATAAGAAAAAATTTTTCTGCTATCAGAAAAATTAATTAACGGACGCTTGGCGTCTAATTATATATGTTAGGCGCTCAAGACTGCACAACATGTATGACAACCCACCCGTAGTGAGGACAAGATGCAAAAAGAGAGCAGCAACATAGCTTCCAAGACAGAGGACGGCGAGAGGCAGTTCCCATCTGCTGATGCTTCCATCGTGAAAGTCTTTGTCTTGATGCCGTTCGGAAACAAAGATGAGTATCAGGGGGGCAATCTTGAATCGGACTTTATCTACAATGAGATAATTGTCCCAGGAGTCAGGGGAGCCATTCCTAATGCTAGTGACTCTTGGAGAATAGTAAGAGAGGTTGACAAGTCTGAGGCGGGATCGATCACCTCTTTTCTATAGTAAAAAGTATTGCCGATGCCGACATAGTTATCGTCGACGTAACGGGAAGGAACGCTAACGTATTCCTAGAGTTGGGAATACGATATGCTCTGCGTAGCAACGTGACAGTGCTCATGACACAAGAGCCAGACAAGATACCATTTGATATTAAGGGCTATAGATTTGTCGAATACAACAAGTTTTGTCCAGAGAAAGCAAGAAAAGATATTGGCTCCTTTATAAGACAAGGGATCAACGAAAGACAACGATCGGACAGTATAGTGTTTGACGTGTTCAAGGAGATGTCCGTCATCATCCCAGGTGTTTCAGAAAGCTATGGAATAAGTCCTTCAGAGCTAAAACGGACACTCAGGTGGGACGATTTCATGAAGAGGGTCCTATTCGCAGCGCAAATACTAGAGGCACCAATGAAGGAAGGTCGGTACGCACCTGATGCATTGGTGGGGATATCAAACGGCGGTCTGATTGCAGCTGATCTGATTGGCCGTGAGGCATTTCAAGGCAAGCCGATACTAGGATTATGGGCGAACCGCAGAACAATGGAGCAGCCAAGCGCTTATTGGTTTTTCGATAACCCCTACAATACAGCTCTCTGCGAAGCCCTACTTAAGACTGCGAAGTCAGCTCACCCCGATTCTCCCATTAGAGTAGTGCTAGTAGATGACCATTTTGGAAGTGGCACGACTGCGAGACACGCAACAGCTTTCCTAAAAGCACAGCTAGGCGATGATACACGAATCGTCTACTTTCCTCTTGTTTCGCGCAGGATTGGGAATCTTCAAGTGGTAGAAGATATGCTGCCGTACAAGTATGAAGATCCTAACGGCACCAAGGTCTTTAAGACAACTAAAGAAGAGTTCCTCTCATGTGTAAGCACGGAGGCAGCGTTTTTTCCTTATCTTGGAAAAGAGATAATGAGTGAGTGACTTGGAGCGCCTAACAACGGGTTGCAGGCGACGTTGCTCCGCTGCGCTCCGCAACGCGCCTGAACCCGACCGTTATGTGTTTTATAAAAAGTAGAGAAGGAGATAAAATGACAGCCATATTTAATATAAAAACAAAAACTGACTTAGTTGGCAGACTATACTTTGGATTAGACCCTCAAGGGCATAATTTTTATGCAACCTATTACTTTTCTGATGGAGAGTATCAAACTATTCAACATTCTTCATTAGATAGTATTCAACGAAATGTGAAAGATATATTAAATCGTAAATTTGGAATAAATAATTATGCTCTTATTCCTTCGGAACCTGCTGAAAGAGAAGAATACGAGAATAAATTTTTTGAATTTGTAAGAAGTCTTGAAGTATAGAAATGGAAATAAATATTACGACTTTTCTTGCAGTTTGGGGAGCTTTACTATCAACATTTGCAATTGGTTGGAATGTCTATCGAGATTTTTCAGAGAAAGGTAGATTAAAGGTAGACTGTTATATTGGAAAATCAATAAGTGATTTGGAAGGAATAAGTAAACAAGATTATTTAATTTGGTCAATCACTAATGTTGGTAATCGCTCTGTAATCATTTCAAACATTGGTGGGGCATTTACCGATTGTGATTTTATGTTGAATACCCGAAATAGAATGCCACATAAATTAAATTCTGGTGAATATATAATTGAATATTCTCCTGACCTTTCTATTCTAACAAAAAACATAAAAGAGCTTTTTGTTATTGATACTATTGGTAAAAAATATAAGGCTTCGAATAAAAGATTGAAACAAGCAATTCAATCTGCAAAGAAAAAAGTTGGTGCTAAAAACACATAACAAGTGCTTCAACCCGACAGCGTTTTCGCATTGGGCATTTTTATAATTTTAATGTTAGTCGTTCCGTTTCGGCTTTTTTGTTGTGCGTAGTTTGTAATTATTAGTTTGTACTAAATAAAAAGTTATTTAATAAAAGTGGCATTGTTGTTATGTGCTGGGGCTTAGGCACAACGTCGTTATATGCAATTAATTTGGTGAGACGAAAATGAAAAATCTCTATTTTATTAAGCGCCTACTACTTTTAATTTTACTTTCATTCGTATCATTTTCTCAAATATATTCTCAAGACTTTTATAAGGTTAAAAGAGTAATTGACGGAGATACTTTTGAACTTACTAATGGTGATAAAGTAAGACTGATTGGTATTGACACACCTGAAACTGTCCATCCTCAAAAACCTGTTCAATATTTTGGTAAGGAAGCAAGTGCGTTTACAAAAAAACAAATTGAAGGTAAAAAAGTTAGATTAGAATATGATGTTCAAAAATCTGACAAATATGGTAGGCTATTAGCTTATGTTTATCTTGAAAATGGAACATTTCTAAATGCAGAACTTGTTAAGCAAGGCTATGCTAATGTTTCAACTTATCCACCTAATGTAAAATTTGCAGAACATTTTACTAACTTACAAAAAGAAGCACGTGAGAATAATAGAGGTTTATGGGGCGAGACTTCTTCAGAAAATATTCAAACATCAAATTTACCACAGTTAACAAGCGATGATAATGCTGTATACATTACAAAAACTGGTAAAAAGTATCATAGAGATGGATGCAGATATTTATCTAAAAGTAAAATACCAATTTCTTTAGAAGATGCTGTTTCAAGATATAGTCCTTGTAGCGTATGTAATCCACCTTCGACAAATAAAACTACTGTTAAAACAAAGCCAAAAGTTGAAACAACTGTATATGTTACAAGAACTGGTGCAAAATATCATCGTGCTGGATGTAGATATTTAAGAAGAAGTTCAATTCCAATGTCATTATCAGAAGCAAAACTTTATTATTCTCCGTGCAGTGTATGCAGACCACCATATTAAATTATTACATATTGCATATAACAAGCTGCTCAAGGTGGCAGCCCGCCAAAGGCGGGTAAACTATTTTCGCATTCGGCATTTGAGAAATTTTAGAGTTTATCGTTACATCACAAGTTTCTTTTTCAAGGTAGTTGTGCTATGCAAGTTTTTTTTAATTATAAATTTTATTTAACAAAACCGGCATTGCTGTTCTGGGCGGCGGGTTAGTTGCAACGCCTACTTGCCGCCACACAAGAGAAAAAATAGTGACCTATTCTGCTTTGTTCTTTGAAAATTTGAAGTAAACTTAATATTCCAACTTATAATTG
>JAGUZK010000058.1 GCA_020060845.1 Candidatus Woesebacteria bacterium | reverse complement strand
TCATGGTCGTGTCAAAGCTCTTGCGGAGGGAGCAAGATCAAAAGGGTTAGTCTTTTAAGCTATGAGAGATAGAACAGATGAAATTAAAGAATTTGAAGAAACGGTTGTTGAGATTAAGAGGATTTCTAAGAAAACTAAAGGCGGAAATACAATTAGGTTTTCTGCCTTGGTGGTGGTTGGAGATAGGAAAGGAAAAGTTGGTGCAGGCCTTGCCAAAGCGGCCGATGTCGCGTCTGCTATCAGAAAAGCAATTGATGCCGCCAAAAGCAGGATGATAGATGTCCCCTTGAAGGGGAACACTCTTGCTTTTTCTGTCACACAGAAATTCTCTGCGGCAAAGGTTCTGCTTAAACCTGCACCGGCCGGCTCAGGCATTATAGCAGGAGGGCCAATGAGAATAGTACTTGAAGCTGCTGGGGTTAGAGATGCTGTTGGAAAATTTTTGGGTACAAATAATAAGACATCCAATGTCTATGCTACATTGAAGGCTCTTGAGAAAATATCGGAGATCAGTCGTCGGAAGGAGGCAATAAAAGTATGAATAGTCTGAAGGTTGTTGCACCAAGAAAAAAAAGAGTTGGAAGAGGATATGGAAGTGGCAAGGGTGGTCATACGACCGGGAGGGGAGCAAAAGGCCAGAAGGCAAGAGGAAAAGTAGGCGTCATTTTTGAGGGTTATAAGATGAAAAAATCTTTTATCAAGAGGCTTCCTATCAGGAGAGGAAAGTCAAAGTTTAGTCCCCATGACAAACCTCTTATTGTGAACCTAAAGCACCTGGAGATTTTACCTGAAGGGAGTGTTGTTGATGTTGATACGCTGGTGAAATATAGGATTGTTGATCGAAACGATGCTCTAAAATACGGTGTAAAACTGCTTGGGGATGGAGAGATATCGAAGAAATTGACAGTAGGTATTCCCACTTCTAAATCCGCGTTGGTGAAGATAAAACAGGCGGGTGGGTCAGTACTTGAAGACAGGAAGTAAAGTAAAAAAATATATAAGTTTGAAGTATATGTTTTCTTCGATAAAACAGTTTTTTTTGAGGGTTGTCAAAACTCCTGACATAAGAAGAAGATTGATGGTCACAGCCATTATCCTGGCTGTTTTTAGACTTGTCGCCCACATCCCCGCATCTGGAATTAACACAGATTCCCTAAGAGCTCTTTTTACTGGAAGTCCGCTTTTATCTTTATTAGATGTTTTCTCGGGAGGGACACTCGCAAATTTTTCAATTTTGGCGCTTGGTCTTCAGCCGTATATTAATGCATCGATAATATTGCAGCTTCTTACCTACGTCATACCCAGTCTTGAAGAACTCTCAAAAGAGGGCGAATACGGAAGAGACAAGATCAATCAGATCACTCGTCTTTTGAGTGTTCCCCTGGCGACGGCTCAAGCCTTTGGGATGTATACTCTTCTTCGGAGTCAAGGAGTGATTGGGAGCTTGGATACCATTTCATTAATTGCTCTGATAGTAACTATGACGGCTGGATCAATGCTTTCTGTGTGGCTGGGAGAACTAATTACAGAGTATGGTCTTTCAAATGGAATATCTTTTCTTATTTTTGCCGGTATAATAGCTAGGCTTCCAGTTGTTGCAGGACAATCTTTTACTGTAATCAATTCTGCTGACATTTTGAAAGTCATAGTTTTTGTCGTATCGGCAGTTGTCATTGTGGGAGTAATCGTGTTTATGAATGAAGCGACCAGGCAAATCCCCGTTAACTATTCCCGAAGGTTAGTCTCTGGGACGTCTTCTTCTTATCTGCCTCTGCGTCTTAATCAAGCTGGAGTAATACCGATAATTTTTGCGGTATCTTTAGTACTTATGCCGTCACTATTGACACAGTTTCTAGCAGGGGTCAACGACCCAAAGCTAAACCAATTAGCCTCCTTTTTCTTGAAGTATTTTAATCCCAATTCACTGCTTTATAATCTTGTATATTTTGGTTTGGTAGTTGGATTTACGTATTTTTATACTTCTGTAGTCTTTAATCCGCAAAAAATTGCCGAGGACCTGCAAAAGAGGGGAGGATTTATTCCTGGCATTAGGCCGGGGAGTTCTACAGCAAAATATCTAAGTTATGTCCTAAATAGGATAACTTTGGTTGGTGCAGTATTTTTGGGGATGATTGCAGTCTTACCCTCGTTTTTTCAAAACACCATTGGTATAGCAAATTTAGCTATTGGCGGTACGGGGATATTAATTGTTGTCTCGGTGGTACTTGAATTGACTCGAGATCTTGAGTCTAAGTTGGTTATGAGGCGATACGATACTTATTTGCGTAGCTGAAGATGAATATAGCTATTCTGGGAGCGCCGGCATCGGGGAAAGGAACTCAGGCTGAGATTATTGCTAGGAAGTTTGGTCTATATCACCTGCAGGCTGGCGCCATTGCAAGAGAACTAGCCAAGAAAGACAAGAGAATAAAGAAAATTGTTGAATCTGGAAAAATGATACCGCAGCAGGAAATGACTATGTATATTATCAACGTATTGAAAGAAAAAATGCCCGTGATGAAAAATATTCTTTTTGAAGGTTTTCCTCGCTTTATTTCACAGTATAAATCACTTGAGAGATTTTTGAAGAATGCTGGTGGTGGTATTGATAAGATATTTTCACTTGATATTGATGAGGATACCGCTGTCAAGCGAATTTCATCAAGGCTAATGTGTGAGAATTGTGAGCGGACTTATAATCTTATTACCGCTCCTTCACTGAAAGAAGGCGTTTGTGATACCTGCGGTAGAAAATTGACCAGGAGAAAGGATGATGAACCGGAAGCAGTCAGAAGACGTTTTAGGGATTATTACAAAAGTACCCATAAACTGATCGAATACCTCGATAAGAATGGTAAGTTGACAAGAATAAGAGCTGACCGCCCAATAGATGAAATATCGCGGGAAATAATATCAATTATCCAGTCCTCATGAGTCATAAAATAATTTTGAAAACCCCAAGTGAAATAAAAATAATGCAAGAAGGCGGAAAGAAACTGGCAAGGATTAAGGAACAGTTAAGGAACGCAATCAGGGTTGGAGCTAGAGCTTCTGATATTGATAAGTTGGCAAGTAGTTTGATTAAAGAGGAGGGAGGAATGCCATCGTTCAAGATGGTCAAAGGCTACAAGTGGTCGACATGTATTAATGTGAATGAAGGTGTAGTTCATGGAATTCCAAGAGAGGACGTAATCTTTATGAAAGGAGATATTGTAAGTGTGGATGTGGGGATGTTTTACAAAGGATTTCATACTGATACATCATTTAGTGTAGGTCTTGATACTGGTAAAGAAGGTGATCTTTTTTTAGAGGCAGGAAGGGAAGCTCTTAGAAATGCCATCTCAGTGACAACAGCTGGAAATTATGTATACGATATATCCTACTCTATTGAAAGTACTCTGAAGAGGTTTGGTCTCAGTCCAGTTCGGGATTTGGTTGGTCACGGAATAGGCAGATCTTTGCATGAGGAACCAGAGATACCATGTTTTACCTCTCTGCCGCGTGAAGATACTCCAATGATAAAGGAGGGGGCGGTGTTTGCAATTGAAGTGATGTATACAAAGGGGACTGCAGATTTGGTTTTAGAAAACGATGGGTGGACAATATCAACTAGAGATGGTAAAATATCAGCGCTTTTTGAGGATACAGTTGCAGTTACTGCCAATGGTGCAGTAGTACTCACAAGCTAAGTCAAAACTGAAGCTAAAGTAGCTTCAAGTTTTTTTGTAGTGAGATGAAAAATCAGGGGGATTTGACAAGTGTGAAGGGAGTTGTTGTTGAGAATTTGCCCAATACAATGTTTAGGGTAAAGCTCGATGATGGCAGGGTGATTTTGGCGAGTCTGAAAGGAACTCTTAGACGAAGATATGTAAGGATATTTCCTGGGGACAAGGTTATAGTAGAGATGACAAAATATGATGAGGATAGAGGAAGAATAAGACAAGTGCTTTAATTTATTTTTTTGAGATTATGAAGGTAGTAGCGTCAATAGAAAAAAGGTGCAAGGATTGTAAGTTTGTAAAAAGGAGAGGAATTTTATATGTAATTTGTAAAAATCCCCGTCATAAACAACGGCAGGGGTAAAAAAAGGATATGGCAAGAATAGCAGGCATTGATTTTTCTGACAATCTAAGGATTGATTACGCCCTGACCAGAATAAAAGGGATCGGGTGGACATTGTCTGAAAAAATTTTGAGTCAAGCAAAAGTTGATAAAAGCAAAAGAATTTCGCAAATTTCCCCTGAAGAAATTAGTCGGATATCCTCGGCACTGGAAAGTTATACTGTTGAGGGAGATTTGTTAAGGCAGGTCAGGACCAACATTACCCGTCTTAAGACAATAGGTGCCTACAGGGGCATAAGGCACTCAAGAGGCCTTCCTGTGAGGGGACAAAGGACAAGGCATAATGCGCGTACCAAGCGTGGTAAGAGAAAGACAGTAGGAGCGTTCAAGAAGGAAGTTTTGGCGAAAATGGCACAGGCACAGCAGAAAACTAAGTAAAATTTATGGCACTGAAAAAGAAAAAGACTAATAAAGAGAACGTAGAGAAAGGCAAAATTTTTGTCTCAGCAACTTTTAATAATACTATTGTTACAGTAACAGATCTTGAAGGAAATACCTTAAAGTGGAGTTCATCAGGACATAGCGGTTTTAAGGGAACAAGGAAATCTACTCCCTATGCCGCAACTGTTGCTGTTGAACGGGCTGTAAAACAAGCTATGAGCGAACATGGACTTTCTGAAGTTGAAGTATATATAAAAGGACCGGGTCCGGGCAGAGATGCCGCGCTTCGTGCAATACGTGCTTGTGGCTTGAGGATATCAATGATTGCGGATGTGACTCCAATTCCGCACAATGGACCAAGACCAAAGAAGAAAAGGAGAGCGTAATATGGCAAGATATATTGGACCAAAAGATAGGCTGTCAAGAAGAGAAGGTTTTGACCTATTTGGCAAGGGGTCAAGGCTAACGCGTCTGAATGTCCCGCCGGGAATGCATGGGCCAAAGGGTACCAGAAAGCCATCTCAGTTTGGACGGCAATTAAGAGAAAAGCAGAAAGTCAAAAGAATGTATGGTGTTTTGGAAAGGCAGTTTAAAAAATATGTCGAGAATGCTTTTAAGAAAAAAGGGAATACGGGGGAGATGTTAATATCTCAACTTGAACGAAGACTTGATAATGTGGTATATAGACTTGGCTTTGCGCCTACTAGACAAGCAGCAAGGCAACTAGTTTCGCACAGGCATGTGCTGGTGAATGGCAGAAGGCTAAATATAGCCTC
>JAGUZK010000030.1 GCA_020060845.1 Candidatus Woesebacteria bacterium | reverse complement strand
TTGATTTTCTTCTCGACACCCAACTCTCTGGCTTTTTCATTTATGTAATTTATATATTCCGGAAGTCCATTACCAACAATCCAAAATTGCCAATTATCATCCTTCCTATCAATAGCTCCAATAATCTTCACTATATCTAAAAGTCCCTTATCATAACTTAGACTCCCCAAGAATATGCCTGTCTTCTTGACTTCCTTGTCAAACTTTTTCTTTAGTGTACTTACTTTTACTCCATTGAACACAACTCTAATATTTTTAGAGAGAATCCCAGACGCAATCAAATCTTTTTTGGTTGACTCGGAAACCGTCATAAAAACATTTTTTTTATAGATAAACTTAAATGTCAAACTTTCAATTAATGGGCCAAAAAAGGCTGGGATAAAATTAAAAGGTCTTGGCCAAGGGTTTAACTTCCAAACTCCTTTTGCTACCTCGTGAATGAAGGCAAGCTTTCTTGTTCTTACATACAAAGGTGTGAAAAACGGTATTCCATGAAACTCATCAACTACCAAATCAAATTTTGGGTGCTTACCAAAAAAATACCACAAAAAAGCATATATTTTTACTCCAAAGAATTGATCTCCAGCCCTTTTGATCTTAACTCCATCCATTACCTCCTCCTTTTTTGCACCTTTATACATAGAGGTAAACAATGTCACATCATGTCCAGCTTTGACCCACCCTTTTGCATGCTCGTGTGTCACCTGCTCGGCACCGCCAGCATTGGGGTGACCCGGTCCTCTCCATGAAAGAATTAAAATATTCATGTCTTTGCTAAATCCTTAAATACGGCGGAGTTATCCAGTTTGATTTGTTCTTATTATCATAATACTTTACGACCTTAAGCCTATAAAATACAGCTAAAGTGTCCCAAGCCATAGCCATTGCTGTCCTCAAAAATCCGGCAGAGGCAATTGTTGAAATACCTTTACCAAACTTCATCTTAAGTTCAACCGGTGCCTCAAAAATTCTCTTAAAACCCAAATAATTAGCAACAGAAAGTATTTCTATATCAAAAGCAAATGCTTTGACCAAAAGCCTTGGCATAACAGCCTTCAGGACATCCCTTCTAAAAAATTTCAGCCCCACTTGTGTATCCCTAATATTCAAACCAAATAAAATTCTCACCAACATTTGATATCCCCAAGAAATTATTTTTCTTTGCCAGGGATAAATAACTCTACTTGCAGGATGGCGTTTCGAACCAATAATTATATCCGCCTTATACCACTCAAAATGTTCCAAAAGCATTCCTATACTATTTGGACTTATCTCATACCCAGCGTCAATAAAACCTATGATATCACCACTTGCATTCGCCATCCCATACCTCACGGCATGCCCTTTACCAAGATTTTTCTCGTAGGATAGCACCTTAATGTGTGGGTATTTACTGGCAACTCTTTTTGCGATTGACTCCGTCTTATCAACCCTGCCATCAACAACACATATTATCTCAAAATTAAATCGAGAGCGCATTAGCGTGTCGTGCACGTTGATCAAAGAATTCTTTATTATTCTCTCCGCCCTGTAGGCAGGTATCACCACTGAAACCTTAGGGTTTCGTAAATCGGAACCTCTTTTCATATAGAAAGTATATTACCAAAATACAAAGCAATAAAGTTACTGAAAAAAGGTTGACTTTTACAATGTCAAGAATATTTGAGTGAAATAGCATTATCCCAAAAAATTGGATAAAGACTATAGGAAGTGCAACATAGACAATATTTGTACTCTCAATAGACAAAAAAAAGCTCATAAAAAGTTGAGAGATTGTAAAAATAAACATAAAAAGGCCAAACCAGACAAGAAAGTAGGAACCTTGCAGGAATTCTTCACCAAACAATACTCCTATCGCTACACTTGGAAAAATCAGATACAAAACCAAAATAGACAGACATAAAAATATAGTCAAGGCTAAGCTAAGATAAAAATACTTATAAAAAGGTTTTCCTTTTGAGAAGCTTGCGCTAATTAGTGGAAAGGAAACTGAAGAGATTGGACCCGCGGCATAAAAAATTATTCTCCCAAGCGTTGACAGAGAAGAATAGATTCCGGCACTAGCTGAGTCAAGATAATGTTTTGCCATCAAAATATCAATTGTCATCATCAGATTTGTTGACAGAGAGGTCACAAAAACAGGAATCACAAATAAAAGGATTTTTCTTAGCTTTGCCCCAGTAATCGCCACTCTTCTTTCACCATTTGTCAGCGAGATCCTATTTATTGATCTATCAAGAAATATAAGTCCTAATGCTCCACCAAGCAAAACACCAAATAATGCTCCAATCACTTTATATCCCAAATATACAAGAGTAAAAGATACTAGAAGTCTAGATGCCATATCTAGATTTGAGGCGACAACTACTTTTCCAAAATGCATTTTTCCCTGGAGATATGACCTATACACAATCCCAAGAACTGATATCGCGGTTATTGGTGCAACAATCATGACTAGTAATATATCAACCCCAAGATAAGACGATAAAAAAGGAGAAGCTAATAAGATTAGACCTCCCAACCCGGCTGAGAATAAAAGTAATCTTGCCTTTAACCAAACAAATAATGCTTCAGCATCTTCCTCTGATGAAGAAAATTTAACAACAACCAGGCTTAAGAAAGAAAAAAGAGTAAAGACTATTGTCAAAATCCCGATTACGGAAGAGAGCTCTCCGTATAACGAAGGACCCAACATTCGTCCAATCAAAAAATGGTAAATATAGGCAAAAAAATTGGTTAGATTAAGCCCAACTACCATAACGAGGCTTCCCGAAAAGAGAGGATGTTCAATTACCTTCCCTAAAAAGGGGAAAGTAGCACCAATAATTTTATGAGCTTTCTTCATATCAAGCTACCCAATAGCCTCTGAAAAAATATACGGCTGCAATAAAATTTACGATAACTAACAAAAACAAAACTGCAACAAGTTTATACTTTTTTACTCCCGAAAGGTACAGAGAGAAAATCACAAAAATAGGAAATAATACTAATATGTATCTTGGAAGAGATGAGAAACTCCCAGGTACCGTTGAAATCAAAAATCCTGATAAAAGATATAAAAGGTACGATAAGCGGATTTTTTTGATAACCCCGCCCACAAGACCAACAAGAACGATAACCGCCGAGGACAACTCAAGAAATGTTGAGAAAACGCTTGGAAAAAAATGGTAATTGAGGTTGGGAATTATCTTGAAAAAATAACGGTAAAATACTTGAGGGAAAAGTATCAATCTTTGCGACCTTTGCGCTCCGTAAATTCCAATATTATGAAAAAAAGCTAATGGATCTTGGGTTCTAAGATAGAGAAATAACATGTAGGCAAAAAGTCCGGAAATGCCAATTAAGATAAGAATAGGAAGGAGATTTCTGCGATTGCGATTTTCAAAATATTCAGTTACTAGTCCCAGAAGGAGAGCAATGCCTACAATTCTTGTCGCACTTGATAAACCACACAAGACAAATGCCCAAAACCATTTCCCCCTTAAGGCAAAATAAAATGCCCAGACTGTCAACGCAAAGAACAATGACTCCGTGTAAAAAGAGGCAAAGAAGAATGACCCCGGAAAAACAATCAAAAGTAAAGTCGCCAAAAACGCAATTTTCTCCTCATAATCAATCATGACCAGCTTATAAAGCCCGATGAGGGAAAATAAAAAGCATATATTGCTTATTACAAGACCCACATAAGCCAGATCAGTAAAATTCCCAGGGAAAAAAGACGAGACTGCCCTAATAAGCATTGGGTACATTGGAAAGAAAAAATACTCCAAATCCCGATAACCTCTTTGAGCAATCGCCAAATAGTGCTCACCATCGAAATTAAGCCACGCCCAAAGAAATGGATTCCTCAAGTAATTAGAATAGCCTCCTCCAAGAAAATTTTTTCCCAAGGGAACAGTAAACCACGATACAAACAGTAAAGCAAAAAGATAAAGTCTCCAAATCAAAAAAAAAGATACTACCTTTTTCATTTTCTGTCCTTGACCAAAAATGATATCCCGCTAGAAGACACTAGCCAAATATTCATACATAGCTAAAACCTCCTTCGCTGTCTTCTCCCAAGAAAAGTCTTTACATCTTTTTCTTCCACGCAAAACAAGTTCCGCGCGCAATGCTCTGTCATCAACAACCATGCTAATTTTTTTAGCCATATCACGGGGATCATGTGGATCAGCCACTAGGGCTGCCCCACCCGCAACCTCAGTTAAGGCATTTGTCCTTGACACTACAACGGGTGTCCCGCACGACATGGCCTCAATAACCTGCAACCCAAACCCCTCATAGTAGGAAGGCTGGACATATAAACTTGCCAAGTTATACAGAGCAACAAGGTCTTCATCGGAAACATAACCAGTACGAATCACATTATTAGCCTTTATCAAATCAAGGACAGTCTGACAGTGCGCTATCTCTGGGTGAACTCTATTCATTACAAATCTCAAGTAATCACGCGGTCCTTCAAGTTGAAACGCCCCCTGCAGCTCTGTCTCTATCTCAACAGCACTTTTCCCACTAATCACTAGCGGAACTCCAGCTATCTTGCAAGCATTAATAAGAAGGGGAAGATTTTTGTTGAAATTAACATCACCTACATAAAGCACAAATTTATCTGGAAGGTTATATTTTTTTGCGACTTTCATTAATCGGGTTTTTTCAGATCTAATATCTCTAAACTCCCTAGAAGCGGCAAGATACACTACATAGATCTTTTCCGGCTCAATACCCAGAAATCTTATAATATCCTTTTTAGACGTGTTCGAGATCGTCAAAACGGCATTGACTTTCTTGACCAAAAGTTTTTGGATAAGATACCTAAACTTACCCTTAATTCCCGGAGGGTAGTTTCGAGGGTACAAAAGAGGAATTAAGTCATGTATTGTAAGAACAACTTTCTTACCAGGATGAAGCCTAAAAGACGAAAAAAATGGATTAAACTGGGTGTAGTGGATAATATCATAATCGGACAGATCACTCCTTGAAAAATCAAGGTCGTTGATAATTACCTCTTTTTCTTTTTTTTCCGATATTTTATGGAGGTGAACAATAAGCTCTCTTGTATTTCTTCCAATCCCTCGTACCGAACTACCAGTCTTTAGTGGTCCCGTATCAATTGCTACCTTCATCACAACTATTATACCCAAAAACAAACCAAAATACGCTTCCTAGATACAAGGCCTACTTATTATAGATGCCAACTGCCTGCTCAACTTTTTTGAAACCGTCTTTCTTTAATAGCTCAACAAGACCCAAATTTATCTGGGAAATAAGCTGTGGACCTTCAAATACCATTCCCGTAATTAATTGCACCAAACTTGCTCCTCTTTTAATCTTTTCATAAGCATCACGAGCATTAAATATCCCCCCAGTACCTATAACCACAAAGCGTTTTCCAAAATTTTTATATGCTAGGCTAATTAACTCATTTGACCTTTGCCATGTAGGCTTACCACTAAAACTTCCAGCCTTAAACCTTTTTACCTCTTCCTGAACAAGTGATGGATGGTTTCTATCTTTTTGCAGGTTGCCAAATATAACTCCAGCAATTTTGTGGGAAGAAATCACCTTTAACATATCGATAACCTCGGCATCCTTCTTGTCTATTGGCATTTTAACAAAGATGGGTTTTGAAAGCTGAAGTTCGTCTAAGCTAGAAAGAAGTCCATCAAGTGAATTTGGATCATAAAAATCCACATTCATTGAATTGATCAGGTTTGGACATGAGATATTCAATTCATAATAAGCATTATTCAGATTTGCCTTGTCCAGCTTCTTAAATGAGGACATAATGTCGTCTACGCTTTTCCTATGCGTGTTGAGCAAACCCGAATTTGATCTACCAACACTTATACCAACTGGAATTTCAAAGTCTATTCCGGCAAGTCTTTTGATTATTTCATCTGTTCCGATTGATTTAAATCCCTTATTAACCATAAGAGATCTAGACTTTGGGAGCCTTCCTAAACGAGGTTTGGGATTTCCCTCGTAAGCTAAATTGGTTATGGTCCCAACAGTCATAAAGCCAAATGACAGACTAGGAAGAACCTGGGTGAGCTTCGCATCATAATCAAACCCAGCAGAAAGCCCAACGGGATTATCAAAGTGCATGCCAAGAATATTCTGGTATAGGGTCCTATCTTCAATAAAATAGAAGAAATCAAGAGCATCCCGAGCGACCCTAAAACGAGATAAGAACGCACCAAAACTCACCGCAGCCTCGTGTATAAAGTCAGCATTGAACAAAAAAAGTATTCTCTTAGCCATGTATTTATATATCAAATGAGTAATTTTTATACACTCTTCTTTGCGTTCTTTTTCAAAAAACTTCCAAGTTATGACAAATATCATTAAACTCAAAAATGCAGATAAAGTGCAATAAAGGCAGATACTTCTTATAACTACAAACTGGATAAACATTAGATACGTAGACCCCAATAATCCTACCAATGAGAAGAAGACAAGTATCCTTCTTAATATTCCTCTATCTTTTAAGACAAGCAAAAGGGCAACAACAAACTCAATGAAATAATGAAAGACTCCTATAAACGCAACAGGTACACCAAATATACTAGCCCAACGGCTCTGCAAAACCCTCCCACAATCCAGGAAGACAATGTTGGTACATGGAGGAATTAAACCTTTTATGTGCTCACTGGATAAATAAACAGCATCGATAAGTCCCAAAAACGCCAATAGTAAAATTCCAACCCTGGTAAATGTAATCTTTTTGTCAAAATTCATTAATCAAGAAATACTTTTTTCTGAGGCATAGCCAGTCGGATAGATCCGAATTTCGTCCTCAATCTCATCATTTTCGATAATATGAGTAATCCTTTCTGCTACGCTAGCGGGAGTAAGATACGACTTTCCTTTTAGGTTCTCTTCTTTTTTCTCTTTGAGAGTCATCGGTCCAAAACCTGTCAAGACACTTCCTAAGGCAAGGTGGACAAAACGAATGTTTGTCTTTGCAAATTCTTCAGCCAGAGATAGGGTCATTCCTCTCAAAGCAAACTTAGTCGCACAATACACACTCCTTCCTGCCATGGGAATTTCGCCCATCCCAGACCCCAGGTTTATAACCAAAGCACGAGTAGAATTCCTAAGAAGTGGTAAAAATGACTTTATCAAATAAAAGGGAGCGTCAACATTCACTGCAAATGATCTTTCCCAATCCGTAACTTTTATATCTTCAATACCGCCGTATATTCCAATTCCAGCAGAGTTTACTAAAATGTCAATCGTAGAGAGCCTATCTTGAACAAGTTCTACCGCCTTTCTTAACTCGATTTGGTCAGTAAAATCACACTCCACCGGAAAAATATTATCCTTTCCAATTTTTCCAGTTAAATTGGAAAGTTTTTCTTTTGACCGTGCAATTGCCACAATTTTTGCCCCCCTTTCACTAAACTTTTTACATATCTCAGTCCCAATGCCTCCTGTAGCACCAGCAATGACAGCAGTTAGATCCTTTATTAACATAATATCAACTTATATCACTTTTTGTTCTTTTGCCAATACTTAAAAAAAGATATGGGAAAGTGAAGTGCCGAAAAAAAACTCCAGACAAAACCTCCCATCCCATCTTTATATCCACCATGTCTAAAATACAATTTAATAAAATAAACTAATGGGACAAGAAGGCTAAACTTTACAAAATTGAAAAAGTCAGTTTTCAATCTACTTTTCTCAAATTCATAGGCAGTGTAGTCCGTATAGCGATTGGCTCTTTCAAGATATCTACTAAGAGTGGGTGATTCGTGATGTTCCAAATCGTTCGTAAGCCACCCTACTCTTCCATCAACCCGCATAAGTTCATGAACCGATTTTGCGGGCAATCTTGCTTTACCTTTCTTGAACAAGCGTATAACACCATCGGGATATACTCCAGCATGTACTAACGGTCTACCAAGAAAAAAATTCAAGCGAGGAATAAAAAATGCAACCACCTCACCATTATCCCCACCAACCACTCCCTTCAATTTTCTAACCTGATTTTGATAACGCAAGAAAAGTTTCTGCTTTTCTGACAAACCACTACCCCTGTCTCCACTAATTACTTTTGACAAGAGTTCATCACCAGTCGCCGCAATAACAGCCTTTATTTCCTCTGCAAGGGGGGTAGTAACTCGCTCATCCGCATCTAACTGCAAGATCCAATCACCTGTTGCCTTTTCAATTGCATATTGCTTACTTTCATGGAAATTTACTTTGTGCACATGTCTGTAAACCCTTGCACCCATTCTCTTGGCAATCTCAGCACCTCTATCCTTCGACCCATCATCAACTACAACAATCTCGTCAGCTATATTCTCTACTGATTTAATACAATCTCCGATATTGGACTGTTCATTCCTTATTGCTATAACTACCGAAAGCTTTTTTCTTTGCTTGCTGGATACCTTACTTTCCATGATTAATCGCTAAATCAGCTACCTTTAACCCCAATTCTACTGCATAATTAGTCCCTCTGTCCCAAGGATATACCTGCTGGATATTTGCAAGGAAGAGACCATCAATTGGAGTCACAAAACCAGGGATTTTTGAAGAATAGTTTGTAGGGTAGATTGGCTGAGCAAAGCTTGACCTAAATACAAAAAACTTCTTTATCCAGCTCCTATCAAAATTTGGATTTACTTTCCCAAGATCATAAATATATGTTTCCAGCACTTCTAAATCACTTTTCTGAAAAAGGGGATGGGTTGTTGGCAAATAATTCCCAATATACAGAAGATGATTACCCGCATATTTTTTTGAGTCAACCAAATTCGTATGTTCCACAAGCGCCAAAAAAGACAACTTTCGGTCATTTATGTTTAACCAATATGTTCCGTCTTGAAAAAACTTCTTTTTCATTAGTAATACGGTCGTAATTGCCCCAAGTCCACTAAGTCTAGACATGTTGTTGACATATAATTTAGGCAATCCTTCGGTAATTCTTACAAACGCTTGTGTAGGCAAAGTACATATCACCCGATCGAAGGCTTTCCATTCCCCATTGGATAGAGTCAATTCTAACATCTTCGTCCTCTTTATCTTTTCAACCAAACTTTTGTAATACACCTTTCCCCCAAAGCTCTTAATCTTTTGTTCTATACTTTCTGAGAGATTAACAAAACCACCTTCAGGATATCCTAAGGAGGTAGTTCTTTTTTTAATCCTGGCCCAAAACCAAGATGCTGGAATTTTTTTGTAATAATCCCCAAACTTGCCCTGAAAAAGAGGCTTCCATAGCACATTCCATGAATCCTTTCCCATCACTCTAAGAATAAATTCTCCAGAAGTAAATCTCTCAAGAAGTTTCCAATTGTTAGTTGTCTTTAGATACAAAAGCCCAATCCCTGTCCTGAGGCGAGAAGATAGGGGCAGATGTGGGAATAGAAGAAGACTAAGTGGTGAATCAAGCTGGTATACAGCGTTCTCTAGATACACAGAAGTTTTCGGTCTTGTAAAAATTATTCTGTGGCCAATCTCCCTTGCCAAATCAATGATTGCGTTATCATTAACAAAAAGGTGATGATAATGCTTCTCAAGTTGCCAATCCCAACCCTTGACACTAAAACCACCAGCCAATCCTCCTGGACCAGACTCTGATTCAAAAACACTAACTTCATGACCTTTACTAGCCAACTTATAAGCCGCTGAAAGACCAGTAAAACCGGCGCCGACAATTGCAATTTTCATACTTTTAGCATCCATTAATTTGCAACGACCTCAAAATATTCAAGACCATTGCTTCCGTAAATTCTTTTGACTATGTTTGCTTCATCGGGAATTTCCTCAGGTGTTCCAGCTATCAAATATCCACTAGTTCTTGGTCTCTCTTTATCAAAATCAATACTTCTAAATTCGTACTTATCAAACTTTTCAACTGTCGAAAAACCATACTTATCTCTTGGGGTTAGGGTATGGTTATATTGGAACATATCGGGCGGATAACCCAAATAAAAAAGAAAAAGAATATAAGGCTGATCATACCTACTTGTAACTAATATTCCGCGATACTTGTTCTCCTCGTTCCTGACATAATTGACCAGCCCCTTAACCCCGTATTGGGAGGAATATTTATACTCCTTTGCCATGTGTATCCAGTACATATGCTGATAACGCGCGAGTCCCCACCCAATCACCAAGAATACAATGCCAACAAATATAGATCTCAGTAAAAACCTGCCTCTTGCTAATTTACTCGAATTTTCCAGAATTAGAAACAATCCTAATCCAGATACAATTGACAATGGAATAACCATATTCTGTGCCCGCAGAGCATGAGGCGACTGAAAAGTAAACGCTGCAGCAAATGGAGAAACAATAAGCCACCAAAGAACTAACTTTAAGCCCTTATTTAATCTTCTTAATATCCAAACCATACCAATAGCTAGTGTAACAATATCAAAAATATACATCTGCCCTGTCTCTGGGACTCTGTTTCTTTGAATTATATCCCCTGATAAAAACAGAAATTCCCCATGGAAATGTTTTCCCCAGTTAGCCAAAAAGGCCAAACCGTAATTGACAACCTTATTGTGTAAAAGTGTGGGCCATAAAGCCTGATAATCTTTATGTTCGCCCCTCTGCTCATTAGTTCGTGCAAAAGGGCCTATATCGGAAAATAAACCGACTCCCGAAACTCTTGAAAAAACACTGCCGTTTTTCAATTCGTTTAGCAAGGGCAAAATGAAAACAGAGCAGATCAAAAAAGCAATTAAAAGCTTCTTAGAATCACTAATCAATATCCGCCTGTATATTATCCCAACACCAACTAGTAACAGTGGTAACACAACCCGAGCTGCATGATAGGTATACAATGAAAGTACAAAAAATACTCCAGAAGCAATTAATGCCCAAAAAGACTTATTCCTAGTAAATTTCAAGAAGAAAACCACTCCTGCAAGAATAAAGGATGTTGCTACATTTACCTCCCATGCACCTCGCGAAAAATGTATATGCCATGGTGAGATAGCAAGAACAAAGGCAGATAAGAGTTGAATATAACTTTTTTTACTGTGACTTACAAATACCTCACCACTTAAGAGATAAACAAAGATGACACTTATTATCGCAAACAAAGCATTCGGCAATCTTACAGAAACCTCATTAAGTCCAAAAATATAAATAAATGGCATTGCTAAATAAAAATAAAGGCCTGGCTTGTAGTCGTTAAACGACTGAAAATGCAATGGCCAGGGGTTACCATGCTCATCCTTTCCTGTCAAGAGAAGACTAAAGGCATTATAGCCAATTGATGCCTCATCAGCATTTAGAGCAGGGTAACTTCCTAGATTTACTAGTCTTAATACCGCTGCAATAAATAAAATTACAGCCAAGATAATAATCGGTTTTCTAATTACTTTCATCTTCTTCTGGATTCCAAAATCCGATAAGATACATTGCCGTCGGGATCAATAATATTCTTAATGAGTTTGTAATCATTCTCACTATAGCTCACGATAACATCAGATGTCCCAACCACCAAAACATTCTCCTCAACCACAATCGGCCACGATAGATATGTAAACTCAATATTATCAAGCCTATCGACTAGACCTACATCCGGTCCTAAGTATCTTGTGAGAGAAGCTTTTTGCTGATAACTTGCAGGGTCGTACTTTCCATAAAAAAGAAAATAAATATAAGGTTGAACATATGATTGTTGAAATATTACTTTTCTATAACTATCTTTGATCGGCAGAACCGCTTTTACTGCTTCCCTCAGACCGTACTCCCAATACTTTGCGTTGTGGACGGGCACATGGATATAATATGCATCCAGAAAATACAAGAATGACCCCAAGAACAAAACAACTACCAATGATGAAACCAATATTCTCGGAAAAACTTTTTTAATACCCAAAACAAAGTTTATAAAGTAAGATGCCCCCAAGGAAGGTATAACCGCAAAGGAAGCGACCATGTTAAGAGACCTTACTGCTGATACAGAATCTCTGGATAACGCCGCGGGTAGAGGAGCCAAAATTAACCAGGTCACAAAAAATCTTATCAGTTTGCTCCTTAAATCCTTTACAGCTAAAAAAAATCCAAGGGGGAGAGTGATTAAATCAAACAAAGGCAAGACGCCGTGGTTTGGTGGAACATGCCTCGGATTTGACCAATCGCCAGCAAAGAACAGAAACTGAAAAGACAGATGGTTGAACCATCTCCCTAAAATACCCCTTAAAAAATTTAATCCTTCGGAGTGAAAGAGTAGATATGTGAGAGACATTTTTGATTCATTACCCTCTCCAAGAAAAAGGCTAAGTAACTCTGGTGGCCTTGGATAAGAAAAAACACTAAAGACTGCCAATCTTCCCCATCCCTCTTCAAAAAGATTCAAAAACACAGGCAGTAAAATCACAAAACTAAAGACAAGATATACCAACAACCTAAATATATTTTTCCTTAAGACGCCTATAAAATCATTAAAGAACACTAAAACAAGGATAACAAAAACTATCACAGACGAGAGCTTGGCACCATGATACGTCAAAATCGTAAGTATCAACGACAAAAGAAAGTAAAAAAAGTAGCCAAAAGTTTTAAGTGATCTTAGAAAAAAGAGTATAGCTGCCAGGGTTAATGTCAGTGATAAATTTGCTTCCCATGCACCTCGCGAAAAATGTATATGCCAAGGAGATAGGGCAATCGAAGCTGCACAAAGCATCTGAAATAAACTCCCTAACCGAACTATATCTTTCTTATTAAGAAATTCTCCAACTATCTTGAAAAGCAAAAACACTGCGACAACTCCTGCTAATGCACTTACCACCCGAACAGAAAAATCACTCAATCCGAGTAAAAATACAGGAACTGTGCTAAGATATATGTAAAGGCCTGGCTTATAATCCCCAAATGATTTAAATACCAAAGGAAGTCTTTGGCCATATTCATCCTTTCCGGTCTTTAAGATAGAATACGCATTGTAACCCAATGCGGCCTCATCAGGAGTAAGACCATTTGGGATACTTCCTAATTTCCAAAATCTCAAAAAGGCAGCTACCAGCAAAATAAAAACCAAAAATACAGTTCTTGTCCTAGAATTAGTCTGGGTTTTCATATACTTCAAAGGCTACATTCCCGTCAAGAAAATAAATTTCATTGATTTTTCTCCAACCAAGAGGTCTGCTACCTGGCCCAACAGCCAAAAGACATCTGACGTTCCTGCAGTCAACATCGATTCCACTTTCTGTTATCAGATGCCTCCCATCTGGCGGTATGTCCCACTTATTAACAAAATAAAACTTATCAAAACTATCTACCCAATACCAATCAGATTGATAAAACCTAGAAAGGTTTTGGTCTGACCTGTATTTCTCCGGATCCCAAGGCCAATAAAAAAGGATAAACTCATGGGGTTCACCATATTCCTTTGTGATTATGATTTTTTGATAGTTGCCGTAAGCTCCTTTAATATAACCAACCAACTGTTCATAGCCGTACTGCCATGACTTTGAGTAATTTATTCTGTATTCCCCAAAATAAAGTGATAAATACCTAGTGGAAAAAATAACAAGTAATAACAAGTATATCGCCATAAGATATTTTCCTGCCCTTGAGATTGCCCACCAAAGTCCAAATGAGGAAATTATCATTGGCGTAGGTAGCATTGTAACACTTCTTAGAGAATGTGGCGCATCTCTGGTGACACTTGACGGTATAGCTCCTAAAACTAGCCATAAGATTACAAGTAGATACCTCTTGTTGCCCGCAAAACAATTTTTCAAAAAGATAGCCAATCCCAAAAGAAAAAATGGAAAATCAACAAGATATAAAAGCCCATGTTTTTGAACATTAAATTGATAATTGTTTCCTCCTTTTAAAAAAACGAAATCCCAGCTTAGATGGGAAACCAAGTTAGCCAAAAAACTCCTAGTAAAATATAAAGGCTTGTTATAAACGAACCTTGCCAAGAATGGCCCCAAAGATGAATTTTGTCGAGCCTCTTCAATTCGGGCAATTGCGCCATCATCTAATATCGCGACCTTTGAGTATCGTGCCTGGCCTGCCGGCATTGAAAGTTGATAGAACATAGGAATTACAAAAATGGCAGTAATTAAGAAAGAAAGCCATAACTTCTTTTTGTCCGTCGAGGGCCTAAAAATTTCATTCTTATAAACTAGAATAAGGATAACAAGCATTATCGGAGTAAATATCCTGGCAGAGTTATATGTCCAAACAGACATCCCCATAAACATCATTGCCAAAATTAAAAACTTGGTACCAGAAGAAATACTCCTAAGAAAAAAGTAAATACCGGAAACTAAAAAAAACAAACAAAGGTTTGCCTCAAATGCCCCCCTTGATATAAACAATGTCCAAGGTTCAACAGCAACCAATAAGCTAGAAATAACTGCAATCACCTTAGCTTGTGACTTAAACTTCTCTTGTTTGAAAGAAAAAAGCTCATTTACAAGTAAATATGTAAAAACGATTATCCCAATTCCTGCCAATATTGAGGGGAGTCTAACTGAAAAGGCATTGACCCCAAAGAGATACTCGCTAAAAACAGTGAGGTAAATATAGACAGGAAGCTTGTAATCCCCATAGGCTCGAAATATGATCGGAAAGGTCACGCCCCATTCATCTTTTGCTGTCTTTAATATTGAATATGCATTATACCCATGACTAATTTCATCCCAATTGAGAGAGGGTGGCACTTCCCAAACGCGAAAAACCCTAAGGATAAGTCCTAAAGAAATTATCAAAAAAATAAGTCTTCTATCTTGAATCACTCGCATAATTCGAAATCAAAGTATCCACAACATATACCAAATCAACCCCTTCAGAGGAAAACTTCTTCAAAGGAACCACCCCGGGGGGAAACTCCTCCGGCCGACCAACTATAATGGCTCCACTATTCTTCCACTTATCATAGGTAACACTTTCAAAAATGTAATTTCCAAGCCTGTAAGACGAAAGCTGATCTACCCACCCAAGTCCACTCTCATCGAATCTCCACTCTTTGGTATATTCTTGATATACTCTTGGGTCGAGAGCTTCAACAAAGGCTACATAGATATGAGGTTCTGATAACTTTGTACTAACAACAACTGTTCGGTCTTGGGATGATACATACTTAACTGCTTCAAAATTACCGTAAAGCATATCCTTAGCAATCTTTGATGGAGCAACAAAAAAATAGTTCTCAACAAAAGCAAAAAAGAAAATAAAAACAAATGATCCTCCAAGGAAAATAATCAATTTAAGTCCAATTCCAAGTCTTCTTAAGCACCATACAGACAATTCATAGGCTCCAATTGCCAAAAATAGGTATACTGACGGAAGCATTACAGCAGCCCTATTTGCAGCAAAGCCAGGACCAAGGGCTAGTGATGCAGGGATTGGAGAAAGTAAAAACCATATAAGAAACAAAAAGATCGCTCTTACCCAACCCGTTCTTATCAACCAAACTACAAATGAAATCATTAGCGGCAGCTCAAACCAATAAAAAACCCCTCTATCATCTGACATCCCATAGGTTCTCTCCCCGGCTCCCCTTGTAAACATAAACTGGGGGGATAAATAACTTAAATAGTTTGACAAAAAACTTTTTACAAAAAACTGATATTTATTGTGGAAAATCCTTGCCGCAGTTGCATCAAGTCCATTCTTAATAGCTCTTGTTCTGTCAACAGATGCTCCTCCAACTGAGATATTTGCAATTGACACGTCAAAAACCCTTCTCCCTGCACCAACAAAGAATGTCCCAAACGCCAATGACAAAAACATCACAAATATGGAGATTGAAATGAAAAAATCTTTTTTTATTTTAAGAAGCGGTTCTCGAAAAAGAAGTATAGCTGTCGCAACCACTGCCGGGGTCACAAACTTAGCTGAGTGATAAGTGAGAAGATTGATCCCAAATGCAATAAATGAAGTAAATAGATACGCTCGATTGCCCGCATTTATAAACTTCGTGAAAAGATAAATACCAAGAGTCATAAAAAAAGTGGTTAGATTTGATTCAAACGCCCCTCTACTTAAAGCAATGTGCCACGGCGAAATTGCCAAAAGAAAACTTGCTAATGTGCCAACAAAATACTTCTTTCTACTAAACTCGTCTCCAAACCAGCTCTTCCTTCCTTTCTCATATTCAAATATCTCAAGAATTAGAAAGTAAAAAACAATCACAGCCATGCTTCCAATAATCGCATTTGGGAGCCTCACGGAAAAAACAGTCAAGCCAAATAAGGCAATGGAGGGGACTGCCAATAACGAATAGATTGGAGGCTTATAATCACCAAACGACTTCAAGAAAAATGGCAAATTCCCCCACTGGTCCTTACCTGTTAATAGAATGCTATAGGCATCATACCCAAATGATGCTTCATCCGGAGTAAAACCTCTGGGGTGCTGATCCAACAAGACTAGCCTTAACAAAAGCGCCAGAAAAAAGATAAAAATCCATAATCTTTTCATATCAAATTATATTTTAACCACTCCCTTTCTGCGTATGAATATTCCCAACAGATAGAAATACAAAAAAGTGACCCCTAGACCCAAAATTCTTGGCATAACCCTATCCCCAAAAGACAAAAAACTGACCAAAAAACCCAATCTCGGAAACCACCAAAAATTATACAAATTTAATAAATTTATAATAGCCAAAATCCAATAAGACAATAATCTTCCTCCCACCGGCATAAAAAACACAAAGAATGGGTATAAGTATCTTTCATGCATATTGGTTAGAAATACAAAAGAGGATAGTGAAACCAATGAAAGTGACCAAAAGAAATTTTTTGGCGTGAAAGACTTATAAAACTGATAAGCAATAACCGATAAATTCACTGCGAAAAATATTCCTCCCCAGACCTTATAACTTAAAAATCCAGCCAACATATCATGCGGTTGCTCATGGATCCCAGCAATAAATGCCCAGAGATTAAAAGCATTTGCAGTTATGACCTGCAGCTGATTGACAAGTACCTTTTGCGTATAAAGTTTATACAACCATAAGATAGGGAAGCCATCTGAAAAGGGCACGGTTATGGTAGATATTAAAATCCCGGCTAACAAAATTGCCTTTACTAAACTGGGTACTTTTATTCCAAGTTTATAAAGAGCAATAATATATATAGGGATGAAGATAACAAGGGTAATCTTTACATAAAATGATAAAGCAAGAAAGATAATCGACAGATAGATGCTCTTCTTGAGGAGAAAATAGATAGAAACCAGTGCAAGGAGGATAACCACACTATCGTATTGACCCCAGACACTTGAGTTATACCAAACAACCGGGTTGAAAAGATATCCTAGAGAGTAAAATCTTGCAAGCCTACTTTTGAGAATATCCCGTGCAACCCTATAAATTACTGCCGCAACCCCAAAATCACAAATAATCCCCGGAAGTTTGGCCATCACAAAGTGTAGGTTACCCTCCAAAAAAAACATTATCTTAGAGGGAAATAAACTTATAGTGACATTGACCAACCAGAAAAATGCGAAGACTATATCAGAAATAACCTTGACAACAGCAAAAATATAGATCGTTCCAGGAGGCTGATTAGGCCATGTATAGCTCCAGACATTAGATGATGGGTGATAAAATTTACTAGCACCGTATTCAAAAAATCTTATACCCCAATCAACGTGGTTATTGACATCAGGATGATGTACCAAAAAGGCAAATATTAATCGAATGAGGATGGCACCGATAATCGCAAAAGTAAAATTATCCTTTACTAATTTGTTTAACATCAAATCTTTTTCAAGACACAATTAACTGTCATCGTCCTTTGCAAAAAGGTAATAAGCTGGCTCACCTGACGGATAAGAAATTGCCTTCACTAGTTTCAGACCAGCAGGAACTTTTGAAGGTTCCATTATCAAATTGGTATTTACTTCCCTTTGGACAGCAACATACAACACTCCCTTTTGGATATACTTGGGCAGCGAATAAAAGCCTTCTTCCCCAATCTGGCCAAAATAGTACTTGCCGGTTTTTTTCAACAACCCAAAACCACTGATATATTCCTCATCCAATCCTTTCTGAAAGACCTCGGGCGGGTAATGATTCCATGCTAGAAAAAATATCAGCGGGGGTTCATTTGCGTTCGAGATTATTATCTTGTCATAATTTGCCTCAACTTTTCTTATTTCATCAAAAGTCTCTTTAAAACCGGCATGCCACCATCGTTCGCTGTACCATGGGTTATGAACCCAATAGTTATGCTGGTAAAACAAAAAATTGCCAGCCATAAGTACTATTAAGGCTACAACAAATATAGTTGAGTATTTGGGGGTACTTTTGGAGATCCTTGCATACGCCTCAACCAAACCATAGCTAATCAAAAAGATAAAGGGGGGTAAAATCAAGATGAGGCGTGTCGCATGGTTTGCCCCGTCACGAGTAATGGACGACGGGATAACTCCAATCAAAATCCAAAACAGTATCAAAGCTACCATCTTTCTTCCCTTGAAAAAGAAGAAGAAGAAAACTATACCAAGTAACATCCCTATAATATCTGCCTTATAGAACTGTCCCATTCCTTCTATCGAATGTCTCAGGTTGATATCTCCTCTTATGAAGAAAAAGTCAAATGAAAAAGCCGAGAAATAATTATCAATAATTCTCTCCCCCCAAAAGGTGTATTTATTATGAATAATTCTTGAAACTGCCTTACTTATGACTCCGCCACCATACCTTGCTCGCACTTGAGCGTCATTTAATCTTGCAAAACCAACATCTCCCTCCATCGTCGGATCGGTAAAGATACTAAGATAATTAAATCTCTGTGCACCACCGCCAAAAAGAGTGCTGTAGATAAGAGGAATCCCAAAGACAACCCCAATTGCCATTGCTTTAAAAAGTGCCATACGAGGAAAAGAAAAGATCCTATCCCTAAAGATCAAGAAAATTGTAGCCATAAAAAGCGGAGTAAAAAGCTTTGCTGTGCTATAAGTCCAGGCAGTCAAAATAAGAAAAAGGACTGAAAGCCAAAGTCCAGCGCCATTTTTTTCTATACTTCTGAGAAAAAAATAGATCCCAAGAAGTAAAAGGAATAAAAGTTCAGTAACTTCAAATGCCGCACGACTGTACTGAATGTGCCACGGAGAAATTGCCAAAAGGAATGATGCCACGATAGCAATCAATGAGGCATTGTGTGAAACGCCTTTCAATACCTGCCTAACCAAAAGATACATTGCCAAAACCCCTAAAACTCCAAAAATAGCCGCGGGAAGCCTCACACCAAGTGGACTAATTCCAAATAGATAGACCGTCGGTATTGAACCATAAAGATATAGTGGGGTGCGCCATTCGGCTAGCGAGTGAAAATGCAGTGGAAAGGGGTTGCCCATATAGTCCCTCCCGGTCTTGATTATTGAGTAGGCTTGATATCCTACATCCAATTCATCACCAAAAAGAGAAACAGGGACCTTATCGATTTTCCAAATCCGAATAAAGATAGCTAAAATCAGTACCAACCCCAAAGAAATCTTTTCCCACTTCCCCATAGCTATTATTGTAATCCACAAAGAAGCTAAGGTAAACCTGGCTTTGATAAAAACCAGAATGACAAACACCGGTCCAGAGGAAATAAGTCAAGACTTCAGCTTCTGAGAAGACCAAATTACAAAGGTAATGATGCTGTGCCTTAATAACCCATGATACTTCTTACTGGAGGGGATAAGCCTCCGCCACTGGTTTGGCGGGTCTACTTTCATTTTTCCACTTTGTCCATGAAAATGTACTATCCTTGCCGAAGGGAGATAATAGACTTTAAGTCCGTTTTGCCAAACTTTTCTGCAGTAATCCAAATCCTCATAAAACATAAAGTATTTCTCATCCATCAGTCCCACCTTGTTAATCGCTAAGGGAGAAATCAAAAATGCCGCACCAACTACAGCTTCAACTTCTGTTGGTGAATCACCCTGGGGATAAAATTTGTCCATCACTCCCTTTTTTCCTAGCCAATATTGCTGAATTGATCTCCAAACAGTGGGAAAATTATAACAGGAAGGCTGAATACTTCCATCAGCATTTAGTAGCCTTGCCCCAACAACACCTGCATCTTTTTCTTTTTGAGCAAATTCCACCATCTCATCTAATGCTCCCTCCGTCACCAAAGTATCAGAATTAAGAAGTAGCTTATATTTCCCTTTTGAGGCAATTATTCCCTGATTGACAGCCTTTGAAAAACCTAAATTCTCAGAGTTGGCAATAACTAAAATCTCCTTTTTATTTAATCTTAGAATTTCTTCAGAGCTGCCGTCAGTTGACGCGTTGTCAACAATAATAATTTCATAACTAAATCTAGGCTTATTTTCATAGATTGAATTAATGCATGCCAGGGTCAGCTTTTTTGTATTATAGCTCGGGATTATTATTGACAAGACCATAAACTCTACACAAAAGTTGAAAATATAGCCTCATCTGAGATCTTACCTTCTTTGATCTCTTTTTTTCTTTTTTTTGCAACGATACCAATCTTTCTTATAGCCATCAGCAATATCAAAAGATATCCGGGTGATTTAACTACTCTTTTGAAAAGCCCAACTATATGTCTTCTCAGATATCTTGATGAAGTAAGATTTTTCCAGATGAAAAGAAGTTGATTTCTTTCTTGAATTCGCAACCTATATCTTTTGGGTATCCTCCCAGTGGTGGATTCATGCTCATGTACTACATTTGCCTTAGGATCCCAAATTAGTTTGTATCCCCGCTTAAGCGCTCTATAGGATAGATCTATATCCTCCCAGTAAAACGGGCTAAAAAGCTCTTCATCCAAACCGCCTAGCCTCATGTATATATCTCTTTTTATTATAGAGCTTCCCCCGCTCAACCAGAAAGTCCACTGGGGTGTACCTGTTTCTTTCAACCCCTCATGAACAATAAATCCGTCTTCAAATTTTCCTTTGCTTGGCCCATACCCCTTTTCATGAAATGACACCCCAAAGACACTCTTGTCATCAAAATAAGGTAACGCCGATACCAAAAAATCCCTTTCAACCTTCACATCGTTATTAAGAAGTACAACCAAGTCCCCTTTGCACATACGAACTCCGGTGTTTACTGAAGCTGAAAATCCCCGATTTTTACTATGTCTTATTAGTCGCACCTCTGGAACTCTTTTTAGAAATTCACTTGTCCTGTCAGTTGAACCATCATCAACAACTAAAATCTCGATTATATGATTGGATGGGTTCCTGGACGCGTTAAGAACCGTCGGGAGATTGTCTTGGATAAGCGAAAGCCCATTATATGTCGGTATAACTATTGAAACACCATAATTCATATGATCAGACCTTCCTTACCTTCACAAGATGAAGCATGCCTAAATTAAATTTACGATCTATTTCTATCTTAAACCCCACTTTGCGGCAAACTTTTGTCAAATAACTATTTCTGTAAGTCTGTATATGTGTATCCCTCCATACCCAACCCCTCGGATAAAAGTGGAGCCAGATAAACCAGATGATTAAAAATAATCGGTTATCTGATGGCACCAAAAAAACTGCGTATCCATTTTTTTTAAGAACTCTCTTCACTTCATTGAGCACCGCAACCGGATCATGCACATGCTCCAACACCTCAAGCGCAAACATCGCATCAAAAGTGTCTTTTGGAAAGTTAAGTTTATGCGCATCCCCTACCATAAACTTCATCTTTCCATTTTTCCCCCAGTGATCATTTGCCCAATCAACAGAAGATTTCAACACATCAATACCAATCAATCGCTCTGCGCCCGTGGCATCAAGAATCTGTTTTGAAAATGTTCCATCAGCACTGCCAATATCTAGAATCTTCCCACCAATAGGATCTGCCACCTTTCTAACTTCCGAAAAACGCCGCATGTGCCAAAATCTCTGAAACAAATCGACTTTCAGTGACTCGTCATACCAGTTCGGTGGTACCTGCTCATGGAGCTCGACCGCGCTTTTAGCACTTGACGCCACCCTGCCAGACTTTTTTCTTCTAAACATGACCTACTTTATTTTTTCTGCCAACCGAGTAAGTATACAACAACAAAAGACAAAAACTAAAAGCAGAAATCACAAGACCAATTTCAACTGAATCGGGATGATATCTGAATTCAATTATATGATTTCCGGCACCAACTTTTACAGCCCGAAATGTATAATCTGCCCTAAAAATTTTTTCCTCCCGGCCATCAACATATGCTTTCCAACCCGGGTAAAAGGAATCGGAGACAAAAAGCATTCCCGGCCTTGCTGAATTGACCTTAATAACACTTCGAGTTTCCTTATATTCAATATAGGAAACCTTGTTTTCTATATCTTCTCCGGAGGCAGTTAGACTGACATCTTCCTCGAGAATAATCTTTTTTCCTATGGGGAAATTTTTATCCAACAAGGTCTCAAGAATCTTCCTATCTTCTCTAATTACTTCCCAGTCGTAAACCATAAATGCCCTTTCAAGTGCATCTTTGCTTTTAAGAACTACTGTAGATCCATCTTCAAATGCAAGTTCATTACCCTCAAGATAATTGGCGGGGGTATCGCCAGAGGGCGAAGGTTTTTTCAATCCAGCATCGACTCGGACAGCAAGAAGATATTTTGTATTAACTAAATCCATAAGATGCGATCTCTCATTATCTACAGATCCATATCTACCAGCTAATGTTGCATCGGGGTCTGAGCTACCCAAAGACGCAAGAAATTGAGCAACCCTTTGCGGATATACGGCATCATACCCCTCCGGGGATTCCAAGCCGTACTGCATCCTCATATTCATAGGTATCACTTTTAGCCCCGTAATTCTTGTTGGTTGTGGCAAATTTTTAAGAAACTCAATAACAGGAGTAGTTGGATAAACAAGGTTGCGATGGGTAAACGGTGCAAACTTCCAGCCAAACCTAAAAAGCTCGGCTACTCCAACAACAAAAAGAAAAACAGAAGTGAGTTTTCTAAAAGACCTTAATTTTGCCAAGACAACACCTATCGCACATAGAATAAAAATAAAGATGGGGAAAAGTAAATTTCTTAGACCAACTTCATATTTATTGACTCCATTTGCTAGCACAGAGGAAGGGTCCTGTCTTGTCACATTTAAGTTATAAAAAGAATAAGCCAGGTAGGAGATAGTCAGCACAAAAACTAGCAGAAATCCGCCTAAATTTCTTTTGGAGAAGTTGTTTCTAACAAAATAATCATACCCAAATGCCGACATTGCACTTACAGCAAAATTCCAGATAACCAATGCTCTATGGGCAGAAGCTGCCCTTAATCCTAATACTCCCCAATCCCAAAGCCACTTGGAAAGCGGTGTGGAGAAAGACATAAGAAGTGAAAGAGCAGCCAAGATAAGAAGATACATATAAGTCCTTGGCTTTTTTCTAACAAAAAGTAAAAAGCCGGCAAAAATAAATCCAAACACCCCCACAAAGCCTACATTGGAAGTATAATCTTGCGGGCCCCAATAATTTCTGGTTACAGGACTGCCAAAAAAGTCTGGGGCAACAAACGTTATCACTTTAGAAAATGGCAGAAAAGCCCAATTATAAGGATAAAGCTCAACAGACCTTTGTGAAAGTGATAAAAGCTCTGCACCCGGAGCAATCTGCACCATTGAAAGCCCAATTCCCAAAATTCCCGATAAAATAAGATAAAAAGTTTTTTGGACAGGCTTGTCAACCTCCCGAATTCTTAAAATCCAAAAAATAAAAAGTGCTCCGAAAGTATAAATTACAGCCTGGGGATAGCCTGCAAAAATCTGGAGTGCTAAAGCAATTGAATAAAAAATCAAGACTTGTTTGTTGAACGTAGCTATGAATTTTTCTTGAAGAAAGACAAGTAGCGGTATAAATGACGCAACCAATGTATGCGAATTCCACTGCGACCATATGAGATTAAACCCTGAAAAGGCATAAAGCACCGATCCCGCAAGAGAGGCAAACTTCCCCAGCTTCCAATATCTTAATAGGACATACATAAAAAGCATTGCAAAAAAGTGCTGGCTAATTACTTGCAAACTCCAACCGTTAAGCTCGTCAGTTAAGAAATAGAAAATGTTGGTAAAAGCAAAAGGGGCAGATTGAAAATTTGCAAGAAGGGGAGTTCCCATTAATATGTAAGGATTCCAAAGCGGCAGCTGGCCGGATTTGAGCATTCTGACGGCGGCAATTCTCATTGGAAAACTAAATGATACAACATCTGCAGTAAGTGGATTTTTTACAGGAACACCAACTTCATATCCCCACTTATAATCAAGCCAAGGATAATAAGTGCCAATAACAAAATCACCTGGAATAGGAACCATCCCAAAAACAAAAAACTTCCAAAAGAAAATAACAACAAGTACAAGAATTGACCCAAAGGGAGCACTATTTTTCCAGAAGCTCGGTAACTTTTTCCTCAAACCTCTCGACACTAAACCTCTTACTTTTTTGTATAGCACCAAAAGATACTTTTTCTTGAATTTTTCTATCATTAATGATTTTTCTGGTAATCTTTATTAATTCACTAGAATTATGCCATAAATATCCATCAACTTCATTCTGGATTATTTCTCCAGCTCCACCAGCACCATAAACTATAGGTATGCATCCCGCAGCCATTGCCTCAACAGTAGTTATACCAAAATGTTCAAGTTTTTCAGGCTCTCTCAAGCTGTCAACACCATAACCAGAAGCAGACCAAAAAATCTTAGATGTGGCATATAGCCTTTTTAATACCCCAAAATCCGGACTTATATAAAATTCTATCGGATAACCTATAGACTTGCGTCTCAATTTATCTAGATAGCCATCAGATCCAACCTCGGCACCCCCAGCAATTATAAGTTTCCAATTTCTAATTCCCCTATGACAAAGCCTTCGGAAGGAAGCAATCAAAACATCATGACGCTTTGCTTGCTTGAGTTGAGAAAACCTACCTACAGACAAAATAACATTTTTTTTACGTCCTGCATGGAACGCTTCCACATCAACCGGTGGGTAGACAACAATTGAATTTACCTTGTATTCTCTGTCAATAAAGCTTTTTGTAAATTCGGAGTTACAAATAACCTTATTTATCCTAAAAAACTTGATTTTGTTTATTAGAGTGTTGCCTCCAACATTTGTAAAAGGAATCTGAAAATGCAAAAAATTCCTCCTGGCCAGGAGAGTTGGCACACTTCCATCTGACACCCAAAAACACACATCATACCCATCTCCTCTCTTGACAGATTCTACAAACCTCGCGCCTTTCAAATCTATTCCAAAGCGTTTCTTAAATAATTCTAGACTTAAAGGATACTGAATCTTCTTGGGAAACGTGGAGACATCACCTCCTTCTCCCGTCTTCAAATCCATTTTCCATTCAATATCCACTTCATACCCCAATTTTAGAAGCACTTTGGCAAAAGATAGTGTATATCTCTCCCCTCCTCCCAATGTATCAAGATACGGATTAACTATCGCAGCTTTCATGGCAAATCAACAAAAATCAACTGATTTTGGGCTTGGGACCAATCCTGTCCTGCATCTCCCAGAGCTTCGCATAAGATAAAAATCTACTAAACACTTGGTAAATCCCATGTACAAATCCTACTGTCCCATCCAAATACGCCTTCTGAAGAACTATTCTTGACCAAAACTCTCTAAACATGGCTGAACAAAGACGGGCAATGTTCATCTGGGGATGTCCGGAATCATACATAAGCCTAGCCTCAATCTCTGACCAACGATTTGTCTTTTCTACCATTTCTGTTATTCTTTGCGCCTTTATGTGAATCATCCTGTTTTCTAGATATCCCAACTCGTCACTTCTTCCAGTGGTAATTTTCCCATCAAAATTAAACTCAGGTTCCTCATGAAGCTCCCCCTTCCAACCAATTAAGGAGCTTCTCTTAAAAAGTCTCTTCACAAAGTCGTTTTCTCCAAAACCTCCATGCTTTAACTCATGTCCCAATACAATATTTCTTCTACCAACTGCGTATGCCACGAATTTCAACCTCTTGCTATGCAAAAGCCTTTTTATCTCGTCCCGCAGGTCATCGGTAACTCTTTCATCAGCATCAACATAGAGCACCCACTCACCTCTGGCATGAGATAGACCATAATTTCTAAGGTCACTATACGACCCGTCCTTAAATTTATATGCTCTAGCACCAAGTTTTTTTGAAATTTGAAAAGTAGAGTCCAGAGAATAGTTGTCAATAACAATTACCTCATCAGCCCAAGCAACCGACATAAGACAATCTCTAATTTTCTCCTCCTCATTTTTAGCAATTATGATAACACTTAGTTTAATTTTTTTATCCATAATCAAGCATTCATTGTTACCTATTCCAACTGCCCATCCCAAATTTCATCAAGTAAAAATCAACTATGCCTCTCTTCTGCCACTCTCTTCCACTAGCCAATATTCGAAAACTTTCCCTCAATAAAGCAAGTTTAGCTCTTATCGAGGCATACTTAAAGCCAAAAAGCATTCTGTTGCGGCTGATGAAATAATCATTGAGGTCGCCCCCTATGCCACTGCTTCTTGCTACCTTGTGCCATGCAACTGCATCTGGGACAAAAAAAATCTCAAAACCACCTCTTTTCAATCGTACTGAGATATCTACATCCTCAAGATACATAAAATACTTCTCATCAAAAAGTCCAATCTTTCTGAGGGCGCTTGTCTTAAAAAAAACACAGGCTCCTGTAGCAAAATCAATTTTTGTCTGTTTATCATACTGACCTTCGTCTACTTCATCCGCTCCTATGTTTAAGCCATATACATTCTCCCAATCAATCTCTCCTCCAGCATACCATATTACCTTTCCTCTCTGGCTATCGGAATACCTATCTCTATGGTACTCAAACCCTTTAGCAAAATAAATTTTGGGTGATAGCGCACCAAATCGGCCAAATCTTCGTGATGCTTTAATAAAATTAGAAAAGATATCCATATCTACTGTCACATCGTTATTCACCACCAAGATAAAATCTGCACCATGATTTATTGCATGTCTAATTCCAACATTATTACCACCTGCATAGCCAAGGTTTTTGCCTGTCTCAATAATTTCATAGCTGACCCCATCTAATTTGATTTTCTTAAGCCTCTCGTAGGAACCGTCATCTGAACCATTATCCACAACTATTATTTGGAGGTTAATTCCGCTGCGATTAGCTAAAAGAATGGACTTCATGCACTCCTTTGTATCCGAAAACCCTTTCCAATTTAGTATCACTGATGAAACATTCATGTTCCTTATGGAAGCCTAAACCTTCTCTTTATCAACTGGACAAGTGAAGGTCTTTGCTTATATAGACTATCTGCCTGCCAATAATGAAAATCTCTTTCGATCTGTCTCATCCTTGATACTACTGTAGGGAGAAAGAGCTCTTTTTGTTCAAATCCTCCCAGCTCCCAAACCTTAAGATAGACCACAAGCTCGCTAAAAGACTGAAGCAGTGAAAGAGCTAACCCATGCAATCCATCCCTATAACCACCGGCAAAAAAGAAGCGGCTCAAAAACTCATTTGCTGGCTTAGTCAAGATATCTCCCCATCCAAACTTATAACCATTTCTAAGTAGATCCTCTGCCTGGGCAAGCGTATACCTATCCATCCTCTGGAGAAACTGGCTAATTGAATTGTAGTGATAGTGGACAATTGCGTTATCCTCGTTTGCATCGAGGTCCTTTCCTCTCCCCCTAGTCTCAGGAACACTATGGATAACCTCACTCCAGGTAACACACCCCTTTCTGAAAAATCTAATGTTATAATCCGGCCACCAGCGTGAATTTTTAATCCACTTTCCAAAAATTATATTTTTTCTTGGAATCCTAAAGTAATCATACCCGCCGTCTACCGCTTCACTCCTAAGAATACTTTTTAACGAGGGTGTTAATCTCTCATCAGGATCCAATATTAGCACCCAATCTCCCTTTGCCTTTGAGATACCAAAGTTTCTTGCCAATTCGACATACCTTTCTCTCTGATGCTCATAAACCCGTGCACCTTTTTTGCTTGCTATTTTTGCGCTCTCATCATCAGACTTCATATCAACCACTACCACATCATCAGCAAAACCTTCAACTGAATCCAAAGCTTTAACTAAATTCTCACCCTCATTCAGAGTATTTATTACAATGGAGATCTTATCCATCATTTGATTTTATCATCTTGCCAATAACTTAACATCAACATACTATTTTGCTGCCAAGAAGATATGTCAACAAATTCTAATCAAATTTATAAATTGCCACTAGATCGTTTTCATAGATCTTGTCTAGGCCAAGGAAAGAATTCTGCGTTTCACCTTTCTTAATCCAGTAGATATAAGTTATATTTTTCCCTTTCAAAAAGCTTCTGAAGGTCTGAGGACTGGCACTTGCCAGAGCTCGAATTATTTCCTTTTTTCTCCCTTGCCAATCAAACCCAGTTATCTCTAGATTTACTTCGTCTTCAAGAAATGTTTTCTTCCCAGAAAACGCAGATACATAGGCACTAGATTCATACAAATAAAGAGGGCGGGGAGGGTTGGAAGCAGCCATCTCTGCATCACTCCTACTAAAGACTGGGGTAAGAACAATTCCATCAGTCTCATTCCTTAAGAAACTGAGGGCTTCAAGCTCATAATTGGAAATCTTTGCAGGTGGACGTTTTGGCAAATAGTGATTTATCAGTGTCGCAACTGTTGTCGGCAAAGTAAAGACAATGATCAGGATAATTATGGCAAAGCGCCTGGTTATGTCTTTTTGTCTTTCGATAAAAGAGCCCACGCTCACCCCAGTTAAAATTCCAAGAAATAAAAGCGAATAATACATAAACTGTATGGTATTCCACGCCGTTCCTGTTTGAATAAAAAAAAGTGGAATAAGAATTCCAACAATCACCACAGAATAAATAAATACTTCTACAAAATCCAAGTTTCTTATTTTTTTAGCTGACCTTACCATTTCAATTGCCCCAACAACCCTTGTGCCCAAGTTGCCCACGATAAAGATCAAGAAAACTGCTCCATATGCAAGAAGTGCTTTTATCCAATTTCCACCCAGATAATAATTAATCATGGCCTCAGATAATTTAGGTAAATAAAGCCTATCCGGGTTTGCGACCATACTCTCTAAGAACCAGAATGGACGAAGTACAACCATCTGTTCAACACTCTTAGTTGTCGGTGCAATAAATAAAATTGAGATTATCAAAGATCCGACAGCAACTTTCACCAACCAAGATCCATTTCTTCTTATCAACTCCCAAAAACCTGCCGCGAACAGGCCAATCAAAACCAAAATTCCCGCATAAACTTTTATCTGGATCAAGATGCCAGACAAAAAAGCAACAAGCATTAAACCCTTTCTGTCGTGTAATCTACCAGTTAGGATGAAGACCACAATAAATAAAACCAAAATCGATAGGGCGAAGGGTGGGTTTACTAGGGTCGAAACTGACTGCTGTGACCAAAACAGAGATTCTCCATCTATCTTGCCCTCCCTAAGCAAGGTTACAATCCAGCCAAAAGAACCACCAAAATAGACAAAAAATGTTGCCGCAATTGACTTGATTCTTGACTTTTTCCATTGATAAACAAACCGATAGCAAAAATAACCTATTGATAGAGCAAGAAGAGGAGGAATTATCTGGAAGTATAGGTTTATCAATGGTACAAACGTAATCTTATGAATGAATGCTAAAATTAAGTCAAATCCTACATGATAATTTTTTATTCGCTCGCCGGCAAAAACAGGCATTTCCCAGCTTCCATTTGCCAAATTTTGGGCCAATGCAATATGCCAAATTCCATCATGGCCATTAGGCCCCCAAAATCCCAACCCATAATCATACAAAAGACCACTCTTGACCATTGTGATAGACCAAGCCACAGTCCCAAACAAAAGTATGACAACAAGATCCAAACTCTTGAAAACATTATTCAGTCTCATAATTTAATTAAACCTTGCAATCCAACTGCCACAAAAATGCTCAACATCTAAATCCTCAATATGCATATCCTCTATCCTATGGATATAATAATATTTTGGCAGTTGGTAACCTAAACATAACTTATCGTTTTCTATTACAAAAACGGTCCCCGAGTCTTTAACATCTAATATCTGGCTTTTGAGCTTAGCATCACCAACACAACCAAAGCGCTCATGAGATATCAAAACAGTCCTACTTGTAATAGCACTATCGGTAGGACATCCGTGGATAACAGAGACTTTCCCGTAAGTATAGTCCTTGCTTTTTATAATTTTATTGGCAAGATCTATTTCTGACTTTGTATCATA
>JAGUZK010000053.1 GCA_020060845.1 Candidatus Woesebacteria bacterium | reverse complement strand
CTGTCCTTTTGTAAACTCTATAGCCTTGATTCTCCACTCCACTGTTTGCACCTGTGGTAAAGTCGAAAGTTGATACAGTTGGAGGCAAGTTGGCTTCATCTGGAATAAATTTACTCTCAAAATAGCCATAATTATAACTTGTCCCTCTTGGGGTAAGATGCAATCCCACTGGGGTATCTGCCCTCCATCCTGAAGATGAAAGATTGACAGGAACTCCACCTGGAGAAAGAAGCAAACTCCCAGAGTAGATAGGCATGCCAAGATTTGATGATGCAAGAAGGTGCTTGGTGGGGGTAGTAGTGGGAATTGCAGACTTGATGTCCCCTCCAACCGCTATTAGATCCCCTCCAACTATTTGGAACCATTGGTAATTGGGATTCGATACGGTGAATGTGACAGTTGCGGTACAAGTTGACCCCGCCGTTGTCTGTCCCACAACTGAAAGGGTATACATACCTACATCAGTTGGATCAATATTTCTTAACGTAAAATCGGGGGGGTTGGGCCAAGTACCGGATTCTGATGGAATAACATCGATATTGCCTGGACCCGTGAGTGTCACGCTTTGTAACAAATCAGGTTTTGCAATCTCACCAACTGTCAACACAGGTGTTTCGCCGGGCAAATAGTTATAATTTCCGTATGCAGATGGAAAAGTTATGCTACACGAAGGCAAACTGTCAGAGATAAAGACCCTAACCCATCGATCTGAAGATGCGGGAGGCATGAGACTGGAGTCACACCTAATTATTGACCTTGAACCTCTTATACTGTCTGGGTAAACATCATAATTCAGAGGGTAACAAAATGGAGGGGTAACTGAAGATCCATCTTTCCCAAATTCGTACGCAACTATAAAGTAACGGTCAGGCACTACAAAAGCAACATTCTCCACTCCTGCTATTGTCGATTCGGATAAAGCCAAATCTGTTATTTGGCTACATCTATTTTGATATCGCACATATTGTACACCACCCCCGGCGTTGGGGTAATTGATGAGAGGATTAATAGTATAATTAGATTCAAATATATGGACATCAGAAAGATCATAGTGATAAGGATTTAGACAACAACGACCGGGTCTACTGCCGCAATTTCTATTCCATCTTACAACCCTTCCATTTCTGTCAGATGGATCTGGCACATATACAATCCTATATTTAATTTCTGACGATCCACCCCCTCCTGAATCAGGGCAATCTATGCCACTGAGTACCCGTGATCCACCACAATCCCACCTCATGCACGGGTAGCCATTTCTTGAATTACCAAAAGAGTCATAAAGGCATTCACAATATTGAACGGTGCATTGATTGACAGGAAGTGGCTGAGCAAATACAATATTGGGAAATAAATATAATTTAATCAAAAACAAGAAACTGGTTAAAAAGATAATCGTAAATTTCATCTTTTATACCTACTCAAATTCTACAAACCCAACATCACCTTCTGTTAAGAAGGTGATTATATGAAAATTCTGACCTTAAGTAATTACATCTCCATCTAATACAATGGTAACCGTTTCTTGAATTGCCAAAAGAGTCATAAAGGCATTCACAATATTGAAAAATCCTTTCCCTCCCAGGTTCCGACACGGGAGTGAAGTGGAAAAAGACAATACTTCCTTGGATAAAAACCGCCAAGAATATAAGACAGAAAAATAGACCTTTGTACATGTCAAGCATCTTAATTAATAAAAAGTAAATGTCACCCAAATGACCAAGCTAATTTCACCTCAAACCATAGACAATCCAACTATATCTTTAACAACATTTCCTTCACGTCTAAGCTTCCGCGGCGCAATTTTGCTAAAGTTCTCGGGAGCAGAAAAGCCATATTTTATCCAAGCCAGAGTCCTTAAGACAGCTTTTTCAACCGCTGGAAACCTTTCAAACTCATAATCTTTGCCCGTCTGGATGATTCTTGCTAATTTATCTCGCCCTTCCTGGCTAATTGGAGCATATATCCCCAAAGTAAGTGCGACAATTTCACTCAGTCCATGCTGACTAAATTCAGGACTTGACTTCCTGAGATTCCGCCAAATAGTTTCATCCTTAATATTATCAGAAAAAAAATCATAATTTTCTACCAGCGCCGTAAGCCAATAATTCACAAACTCTATACTATCCTCCAATCTGTAGGGCAGAAACATTATCTCTGGTTTTTTTCTGTCTCCTCCAACCTGTTTAAATAAACTCAGGGGGATTCCACAATGTACCAATTCGTGAAACAAAGGTCTACAAAAATAATCTGGTAACCTCCCAGGAATACCACTTACAACAGATGCTACTAGTGATGGATTAACATAAAAGGTAATTGAATTAAAAAATGCTTCCGCTGTCCCATTCTTCTCCCTAGGAGTATCGGTTATTTTGATACCCGCAAGCCTGCCGTCGTTTCTAAAAAAGGGTTTCATGAAGCTATAAAAGCGACTTCTTGTATTCTCCTCCGCTCTAGTTTGTTCATTGTAACTAACATCCTGATTTTCTCCCACTTCACTCTCTTCAAAGATTATCGGAACATCATCTATGGAAGTGCTAGTTATTTCTTCTATTAATGGATATCTTCCTTCCAGCCATCTATCAACATTTCTAGGGTTGTCTACTGTAATCTGCTTAATCCGCGCCTTCCCTTTTTCATCTCGAGAAGCAAGAAGTAATGGATATATACATTCTTCCGCTACAAGAGGGGTTCTAAGCTTTCTGGATAAATAGGATAGGTTTTCCTTCAACCTTCTGTAATACTCAGAACGATAGATCTGGCTATCCACAACAAATTGAGATGAGCAAGCTGAAAAAAGCTCACCTAGCGCTGTTGCTGTTAGCGACAGACCTGCAAGCTTGATAAAACTCCTCCTCGTAAGTGGCGATTCTTCTTTACCTTGGCTCACAAACTTTCCACTTTCTATATTGCTATTATACAGCATATCCTCAAATCTAATATATTTCGAATAGACTATGTCAAGAGAGACTCACTACCTAGGTAGGTGCAACTCCAAGACAACAACTATGCCCACTTCATCTTTCCCAAACCTCTACAAACCGCAATATTTCCACAGAAATTCATGCTTAGCCGCAATCAGAAAGATAGTTTATCGGGAAAATCACGCAAATTCTTCCTGCAATCCTCATAACTCAAAAAACACAGCCAGCCATACCAAAATTATGAGAATTGGCATGATTCTTCATCCATAAGAAAGATTGCAAGTAACACTCCAAGCAGCAGTTTTTCCAAGAACTTAACGTAGCAACAAGATCAAAGGAATTAATTTATTTTCAACCGGAATATTTGATTGCCTTTAATAAATCACATTCAATCATTATCCTCTCTAATTATCCATCCAAACCCAATAGCAAACAAAATAAATATCTATTGAACTTTTCTCCCTCCGACTAATAATTTACTACCAGTGTATACGTTGCAATAGGAGTGCTGGAGACTTGTCCTGCAACCATACTGGCATGAGGGGTACAAACAAGACGACTTACTGGAGCAAACTGCTGGGCACAGAATTTATAATAATACCTTGTTCCGTTAGTCAGACCCGAGTCAAGAGTATCATATGGCGTTCTTGCAACGGATACATTGGTCAAGGTTATTCTTCTTGAGTAGCCAGTCACCCCCACAGAAGGAGGTACTACATTATCCCATCTGTATGCATAGAGCCCACTTACAAAATTTGTTGGATTAATTCCAGTTGTGGTAAGCCAGTATCTGAATCTAGCACTCGGACCGCTTTCCGAAAACAATCTAAACTTATACTCAAAACTACCTGGCGCTTGTGTAGGAGTCGGAGTAAATGTCACTGTTGGAGAAGGAAGAACTCTAGTTGGAGTTGGTGTCGGAGTAAATGTTGGTGTAGGCGTAGGTGTAAACGTCGGAGTAGGTGTTGGGGTAAATGTTGGAGTGGGGGTGGCAACTCTTAGTCTAAATGTACATGCCGGTGCTCCAGATAAAGGATAAGCTTGGGCATTATTAAGTAAGTATGAGCCTCTAACAGCATTTGTATTTACCCTCGCATTAAACTCTACAAAACCACTAACATTTGGGTCAACATCACCAACATCACATCTTACCAAAGAAGACGACATATCGGTCATATAACAGTTACCAGTTGACGAGGATACAAAGCTTACTCCTGCTGGCAATTGATCCTCAACGTAAGCATTGCTGGCAGGAAAATCGGAGGCATTTGAATAATTTATCCTATACCTAAAATTAGTACCGGGCGTGAGCACACTATCAGGAGCAATAGGAACCCCTGTGGTTGTGTAAGCTGCCTTTGTGTCGCACTGAAATGATGGCTGGCAAATATCCAAAGCAAGCTCCTCAAAGGTGTTAACCCAATCTGCCACATTTGGCCTATAAAAATGCCTTGATGGGTCTCCTGCAATCTCAAGAAGCGTCTGTTCGTCATACTGTGGTGTCCCACAGTTACTGGAAGTATTTGTACTATAACCAACAGTAAAGTAAGTTATGCCATTTGACCTGCCATTGTTAGCTATTTGTGTCGACTGGGCTCTGGCTGTGGCAATTGAAATTGTCCTCCCAAGCTGATCGCGGTTACCGCATCCATCGGATAGAACCACTTCTGCCTTTTTGACATTGACACTGCTACTTCCTATTAGATCATTATTGGCTCGAGTCAAACCACAACTTATACAAGTTCCTCTATCAGGACCCACATAGCCAACTGATTGAATACTGTTTATCACGGAATTGAAGTCCGAAGTTAAGCTTCTTACCACAGATGCACTTCCTCCTCCAGTTTGGCCATATTGTGAAACTCCTATCTTTATCTGGCTGGATGGGGTTCTGCTTCTTATGCCCGACATCGTATTTACAAAAGCTACAGCTGCCTCGCGTGCCCAATCAATTTTCCTTCTACCATCCGCCTCCCTATTATTCATGCTGTGAGATGCATCAAGAACAAGCTGAACATCCAGGTTGCAGATAGGCGAAGTAACAAGATATTGACCACTGGCTTCCTCAGTCTCTATCCCCTCACCCTCTTCAACGGTGCCGGATTCAATGGCATTCTTCTCCAGCTCCGAAAGGGATCCTACTTTACTACCCTTCTTGTAGTACAGGGAGGCGAATAGTGCAGCAAATAGCAAAAAAAGAGCAACTGCTACAAAGAAAACACTGGTATTTTTTCTATCTTTTTGACTTTGCACTTTCTATTAAATATGATTTCTTATAAAAGCCTTGTCAAGAGCTAAATGCACTTCTAAATTAAAATCTCCAGCCTTTAGGATGATTTTTATACCACTTGACAAGTGATTCGACCGAGTCTTTTAGGCTTCTTTTAGGTACCCATCCTAAAACCTTTTTGGCTTTAGTTATATCAGCAACCATCACAGCATACTCCCCTTTCCTAGCTTGAGCCTTTTTTCTACCTAATTTTTTCCCAGTTATCTCTTCAACTGTCTTAACTATCTCCAAGACAGAACTACCTCTACCTGTACCAAGATTGAATATAGTACTCTCTCCTCCACGCAGCAAGTATTCAAGCGACATAATATGAGCTCTGTTAAGATCAACTACATCAATAAAATCCCTAATTGGAGTCCCGTCAGGAGTGTTGACTTTAGGGCAGGTAAGAAAAAAGGGTTCAATTCCAAGAGCACCCCGTACAGCATTCTGCACAAGTAGGACTGATGGAGATTTGCTGTCACCCATCTCTCCATCCTCGCTTGCTCCACAAACATTAAAGTACCTGAGAATGACAAAATTTAACTTATTCAAATCCCCATACCATCTAAGAATAGACTCAACAATCCTTTTACTTTCACCGTAGGGATTCGTTGGCTGGGTGGGATGTTTTTCATCAACTGGAATATACTGTGCTTCACCATAAACGGCACACGTTGAAGAAAAGATAAAATTCCTAATATCCGCCTCGATAAGACAGGAGAAAAGATTTTGTGACCCGATTACATTATTTGTAAAGTATTTCTGTGGTTCCTCCATCGACTCATTGACCAAACACTTTGCTGCGTAGTGTATCACTCCATCAAATCCTCTCTCTTTCTTCAAAACGCTTTCTATATCCTCCCTCGCTATCAAATCTACCCTATAAAATCTAAACCTATCCCCATATTTTGACGAAAGATATCTCATCGGTGCCTCCCAGCCAGTCGAGAAGTTATCAATAGCAACTACCTCAAAGCCCCTGTCAAGAAGCATCTGGCAAGCGATTGATCCAATATATCCCGCTCCTCCTGTAACTAATATCTTTTTTGTATCCATTAGCTTTTAATAATTCCAAGCTTATTGGCCCAAAGTCTTACCAAACCACCAGTCGAGGGCAAGAACCTCAAGACAAAAAATAGTGCAAATAGTATTCCTAAAACATCAAACATGATATCCCTTACGGTAGGTTCCCTTCCGGGAGTAAAACTTTGATGAAACTCATCGGAAATCGCATAAAATAGGCCCGCAATAAAGGCAGTCCTACCTAGAAAACGCCTGAAAATTCCTTGGCTTATCAATGCCCTCAATAAAAGGGCCGTAAATACAAAATATTCAACAACATGGGCTGTTTTTTTTATCACAAAGTCTTGCCAGTGAATTTCACTTGCCCTAGTTGTCGGGTTTGCTGAAAACATAAAAATTACAATAGCCCATATCAGAAACGGTAGCCAGTAGTTCAAAAACAAAAAAACTTTCTTAGCCATGTTACTAGTTTACAGGTCTTTTTTGTAAAACCACAACCCTCATCTATCTGTAACTTCTTATAGGGAGCGTGGTTTTTTACCTTTAACAAACAGGTATATCGATGTTCCAACAAATACAAGTCCAAAAAAAATAAAAATAAATGGCAGCAAACCAACATCGTTTCCCGGCTCCTTAGTATCTTCATCGCCTGTGCCCAAGCCTAGTATTGCCGGAGTGTTGCCATTTTCTTTGGACAAGTCACTCTCGTCTTTTGACACATTGTCTAGCGGAGTTGGGGAAGGGCTGATAGAAAAATTCCTTGCAATAGTGGGCGTTGGTGTTGGTTTAATTGAGGGGGTTGCTGTTGCCGTCATTCTTGAAGTAGGAGATGACGTTGGCAACCTTGTAGGTGTTGAGGTTGGAGTATAAGTAGGACACGGATAAAGCTCGGCTGTAGCATTACTTTTCCCTTTGGTACTAGTGTTTACAAGAGAGAATCTTTCAAAAGTATTTCCTCCATCTGAGGGGTAACTTCCCACAGATGATAAATCGGAATCTGGAATACATCCAACCCTCAAAACCGAAGTCCCAGTGCATATCGGATCATTCATCTTATCCCCATAGCAAAGGATAAAGACAGCTTCTTTTTCTACTCCACCCTCCTTGGATATTATGCGTATGACATCTCCATCCTTATTTAGAGATCTCCCAAAGTCAAAAACTACTATCCCCTCAGGCGGCAACTCTCCTGCAAGATCAATCTTGTTAGTATCAGTCAAGTCACGGATAACATACCCAGAGAGATCAATGGTATTAGCACTAATATTAATAATTTCTACCCAATCATCCAATGTATATGAGCTAAATTCATTAACCAAAATTTGTGCGGATAAGAATTTCGGATGGAAAAAGATAAAAAGACAGGCAAGCAAAAGTCCTATAACAAATTTTCTCGCCATTGATACCTTCTCTATATTACAACCAAATCATTTTTAAATTCCCGAGACGGATACAATTGCATTGGACAATTAATAATTGACATGAAGATAGTACGTTTCAATATTAGAATCGTCATGATCAACCCTTACATATCTTAATCTGCATCCGCCTCCTCCTGTATAACTCCCACGATAGAGTGTGCCCGCTTTGACTGCTCGGATCTCAGTTGAAGAAGAACTATCAATATCAATACCGTTATGGAAAGAGTAAACCCTACCAACCCAGGTGTTCCTTACAGCCCAAGTACTGCCAAATCCCTGGGTAAACTTTATCTTTGGGGAGATAGGCCAATCCCAAGATCCGGTCGGGTTAAAAGAATCTCCATCACTGCTTCCACATGAGGATCCAGAACAATTTTCAAAATCAACCCCTGCTCTCAGAAAAGAAAAAGGATTTTGAACACTAGCACCATCTTTCACAATAAAATGCAAGTGCCTGCCGCTTGAGTTACATGATGGTCCATCAATTATTGAAGCAATCCTGGCACCCTGTGATACCTGTCCAACTTTTTCTTCATCGCCCCTGCCCGCAATGATCGCTTGGATTGCCTCAAACTCAGATCTAGCAGAGGCAAGAAGCTGCTGATATTTTTTTTCATCGTTTCGGGTCTGTGCCAAAAGTGATGCTTTAGCATTTTTTTGAGAGGCTAAAATTGCTTTTTGCTTTTCCAATTCATTTTGGAGCTTTTCCTGATCAGTCTTTTCTTCTTGATACTCTTTTTTGGTATCTTGAAGTTTGCGAAGGAGAACCATATCTTCACTCTGAATTCTTCTGAGATAATGGTAGCTGGTTACTGCCTGTGTTAAGTTCTGTGAGGAAATAAGTATGTATAGAGGTTGTCCGAGCTTCACAATTTTGTAGGTCTCAACCACCCTCGTGTTAAATGCATTAGACAGCACCTCCGCAGATTGTGATAGACGATCAATTCTCCCGCCCAAAAGACTTATCTTTTCCTCTGTTTCTGAGATCTTAAGCTGCGTCAGTTTGATCTGTGTGTCAAATTGCGCTATCTGATTTTGAAGAGTTGCTGCCTGTCCACTCAG
>JAGUZK010000049.1 GCA_020060845.1 Candidatus Woesebacteria bacterium | reverse complement strand
TCCTATGGATACGCCTATTATCAGGCTAATCTTCTTGCCAGTAATTTCTTTTTTGGATTAAGGATATAATGTTTTCTGGGTTGATTTTCGAATCGGTTTTGAATATTTGGGGAACAATTACCTTATATCCGAGCCTACCAAGAAGCCTATATAGTGGATGATCTTTATTAACTGGCGATGGCCAACCATGGATTATTAGAGCATATCTATCCATATTATTTTCTATTATCGCATAGTATTTAAAAATAAATTACGCCCCCGATTATTAGACTATCGGGTTACCTGCTAGATGCCTTATTTTTTGCTCGGCTTTTCTAACCATTCGTAGTGATGTCCTATATAAGGTATATAAATCCAAGCCCAAACTTGCGTGTTCAGCATAGAAGATATCAAGCCTAAGTCTTTTAAATATGTTTTTTCTATCTGGATTTATGGCTGAATTTAAGGAAAATAGTCCAGGAATTCCACTAAAGTAATCTTTTTCCCAACGCTCATAGATGTTGGGCTTGTTTTCTTGGATAATCTCGAAGTCAGATGCAGGCATGATTCTAATATCAACAAGCGACAATTTACCCCGAATAACATCAATCAACTGTGGCAACTCATCAAGTTCAAATGCGCGTACAATCTTCCCGAATCTGGTATTTCTGGGATCATCTTCCGGAGGGTATTTTGCAGTGTGGGTAAGTGTTAAATTTGGATCATCATCGGAACCAGGACTCATTGTACGAAACTTTGTAATTTCTACTGTTTGATATCTTGTCTTTTGCCTTGGCTGCCTATAGAACGGGTGCCCAATCGGTTTTTCGAAAAAGCTTCCAGCTAGAAGAACTACACCTGGAATTGCGGCAGGCATTGCCATTAATAAAGCTATTGCAGTATCCGTTATGCGTTTGTTTTCAGATATCCTGTACTCAGTTCCTTTTAGATTATTAATTCTTTTTAATCCTTTAGCTAGCCATGTATCTTCTCTTCTCAACCAGCGATCAGTTTTTCTTGTAAAACCCTCTCCAATAAAATGATCGCACTCCCGCATAGGACTATTTGTGGGATTTTAATCTTAGGAGGCGGTCAAATCAATATTGGTTTCCTAACGCGTGCACCTTTTATTAATAAGTTCTTGGGTCTGGATTAGAAAGGAAGGGTAGGTAACAAGGGATTGCTTTGATTGAATAACAATTTGCAAGTGAGGTAAAAAAGTGCTACAATTTCCTAAGAAAAGCTTATCATGGAAAGAACTGAACCAGAACCAGGAGGACAGAATAATCCAACCCGAGCCTCTTTGTCTTTTATTGAAGTCTCAGAGGCGTTGTCAAATTGTTCCTTAGCAAAGACTGGTCTTAGAGTGTTGGAGACAGGTGTTATTGTGGGCGCAGTATTAGCCGTTGCAGCGCTAGTAAGGATGCATGGGAGTGGAGGTATTTTGAGTATGATTGACACAAGCAATCCGGAACAGTTACGAAAAGTTTGGGGTGCAATAAGTTGGACCATTGCTTCTGTACCTGCCATTTATCTAGCTGAGGGACTAATCAAAGGTTTAAGGCCGAAAATTCCAAGGAATAATAAAATATAGGTAGTGTGGATAAAGCAGGTAGTTTTTCTGAATTTCTACGAAAGGTCTTAAAGGCTATCGATTTCAGAGGGGACCAAGACTCCTTCATTGAAAGGTTCCTAAATGTCATTTCCCAACGCGCTCTCCTTGAACTAGTTGAGGGGTTGCCTCCAGATAAAAGGGACAGTATCAGGGATGAACTGAAAGGAAGCTCAAACATTGGCGACATGGCTGGAGTTATTAATAAATACTTTTCTTCCCAGTCTGTGCAGACAGCAGTTTTTAATGCTTCGCAAAAAATGATGGAGGAATATATTCAGTCAATCTTGCCAACATTATCGGCGCATCAAATAGAGGAGCTGGAAAAGATTGCTCAGGACACGCAAGCTCTTGCAAATATGCGCAAAGATTAAGTTCTCTAGGCTAGTTTGATTTAGAACCTTATCTCTGAACTTACTTTCGGGCTTACCTTTTGCCGCACTTAAATAAAAGAAGGTTACCCTGCTACTTAAATTGTATTTTGGTCGGGAAGATGATTAAATTTATGCATGAGCACTACCCTTGATAGAAGAAAAAGGTACCTTCAGATTGCCTTAAATAGTTCTCCTTCAGAGGCTAGGGAGATTGTGGGTTCTCTGCCCCAAAGTGACAGAATATTACTTGAAGCAGGAACCCCTCTTATCAAGCAATTTGGAATAGAATGCGTCCGTTTTATCAAAGATCTAAGGCCACAAAGTTATGTGGTAGCTGATCTGAAAACAATGGATAGGGGTGAGACTGAGGTGATTTTAGCAAAACAAGGCGGAGCATCGGCCGCTGTCTGTCTTGGACAAGCACCAGTGGAGACAATCAATTCATTTATCCAATCCTGCGAGAAATATGAACTTGATAGCATGGTTGATATGATGAATGTTGAGGCGCCGATTAAGATTCTGCGTAAACTTAAAAAACAACCAACGGTTGTGATTCTTCACCGCGGCGTAGATGAAGAAGCATTCAATCATGATAAACCGATTCCCTACATTCAGATTAATAAGGTTCGCGCGACCTTTGATGTTTTAATTGCAATTGCAGGGGGAGACACCGTTCGTGAAGTCCAAAGAGCAATTTTCAACGACGCAAACATTGTAGTAGTTTGGAAGGAATTCTATCAATCCACGTCTCATACTGCCGAGATAGCGGGGGAGTTCTTGAAACAGATTAAATAATCATTTATGCCCCATCAAATTTTTCAATCCCTGGAGGACCTCTGTAGGAAGTGCAAAAATTACGGTATTTGAAGGATTTGCTGTAGTTGCTTCAATAGTTTGAAGTGTTCTCAACGATATTGCGCCACTTGATGCCATCTTTTCCATTGCTTTCTGCAAATTTTCCGAAGCTGCCAATTCTCCTTGAGAGCGAATAATTGTCGCTCTTCTTTCCCTTTCTGCTTCAGCTTGCTTTGCCATGGCTCGTTTCATATCTGCAGGGAGTTCAATATCCTGAATTTTGATTGCAGTAACATCAATTCCCCAGTCAATGGTTTCTTTGTCGACAATTGCTTTTATCTCGTCGGCAATTTTTTGCCTCTCGGTAAGAAGAGTATCAAGTTCTACTCCCCCTATTACATCTCTTAGGGCAGTTTGGGCATACTGTGTTACCGCATATCCATAGTCTTGAATTTTTAGTACTGCATCTTCCGGCTTTGTAACCTGAAAATAGACAACTGCGTTTATACCAACTGGGACATTATCCTTTGTAATAACTTCTTGTTGGGGAATATCTGAGGTTGTAATACGGATATCAACTTTAATTAAACGTTGGAGGACTGGAATAACTATACGAAGACCCGGCTGAAGGGTATAGGAATATGAGCCAAGGGTAAGTACTATTCCTCTCTCGTATTGGTCTATTACTTTCAAGCTTGATAAAAGAACCAAAAGGCCAATAACTAAAAGCGATAATGGCAATCCTAGCATATTAACTCATATTAACATATCCATGAAATGTCAACAACATCTATAGTTAGAGCTCCTCTGATGTTATTATTGCTATCTAGTTAGTGCTGTGAATGTAGTTTTATAGGACACGGAGTTTTTCCACTTTTCATTAAGTTGTATGATCTGTGGTGTTGCAAGGTATGTATAGTATTGATAGAGCTTGATGCGGGGTCACAAGTTTCTAGGGAGGTGTCCCTATACTTAATTACTATATAGTAATTAAGTATCTGGAGAATGGTAGATTTGGGCAAAAGATAGGTAAAATTCAAAAGTTAGGTCACTTTCATCTACATGGACGGATGGAACAGCAAAGATTGAATAGTAGACCTTGAGGCATTAGTTAAATTGGTTGGTGGGTTGGTTCTTTAGGAAGACTTGTGCTTCTGGGGAGATCTCTTGATCCCTCTAATATGTTTAGCGTATTCTCCACGGCTTTGATCCTTTGATCAAACTTACCACCTTTGGGGAATGACCACATCTCAAGTATTAACGGCCCATTAAAATCAGTGTCATTGCTGACTTGTTGATAAAACTCTTTTAGATAGCCTTTCACAGAATCTGGTGTGTCCGGATATAAGGGCATTGCCCCAGTACCCTTGACAAAAAATTCTTCGCGAGTATCACCCGGAATTGCCACACTGAAATGTATGGCAACAACACCACGAGGTGCCTTCTTGGATTTTTCGTAAGTTTTAAAAATTGATTCCAGTGAGTTTGTTGAGATTACAGTGTGTGAAACGTCAAGAACAATTCCAGCCTCCAGTCTATTGGCTATGCTAATGACTTCTTCTATCTCCCAGATAAAATATTTTGATTCCTTGAGTCTTCTAAAATCAGGCTCTATTCCCATCGAAAGGTTGCTTGGCCGTCTGGTTATACATTGTGCTGCCCATGGGTGAACGACCACTCTATTTACCCCAAGTTCCAAAACCAAGTTCACCACCTTAGACATATCATCCTTAACAGTTCCCAACATAAAGCGTGCGATAAAAAAAGAAAACAGAGCGTATTTTAACGCAGTGACCGGGGTATTATCTCTATACTCATTTTGCCCTTGAAGTATAGCGTCAATTACACTTCTATGAATTGGGCTATGGATTTGCAAGACCCTCGGGGAAAGCGCTTTGAGTCTTGGGAGGTAGTTTTCACTCCCCACCCTATAAATAAGTTCAATTCCAAGTCCAAGTTTTTTAGCAGCTGACATTGTTTGCTCTATTTCAGGAGCGTGTATCTCCCCCGATAATTTAGCAGCAAGGACCTCCCCCCCCTCCCTTAAAGGGTTTGAAATATTCATGAAAGTTCCTGTGGAAATTCCTATACGCTCAGTATTCATAGGTTATAGTTACTGATGCTAAACGCTAAGCGGATCATCTTCTTTCTGAGTACGCTTTCTACTGATTGTCCAGACATTGTGTACTAAAATGAATGCTTGCATTTCCCTCAGAGCTGGTTGGTTTGTCATTTGAGTAAATGTAGTTTGACCCCATTCACCTTATTGCTGTCTCTGGCGTAGGTAAAAGTATGCAGGCTAATAATTCTTAGGATATACTATTTCTACTGTCTGATCCTTTTCTCCGGACACTAAGACTTCCTTCCATTCACTTTCATAGTAAATTCCAGGGATACTTGCCTCAGAGGCACAGGCAAAGTATCTCCCAGGTGGAACATTTTCTATTTTTGAATAGAGTTGCCCGGAAGGGGAAAGAGTTGCTGGGTGTTGTCCGGTAGTTATAGAATATGTCCCTACACAACTGCTGGCCGAAAGTGAGTATTTACCCAAAAAATCGGTGTTTGAACCTGGTACCGGATTCTCGATTTCTAAGGGAAAATATTTAATTACTAGCTCGGTCAGTATACTTTCCCATCTCACCTTAGGATTCACAATTACTTCAACACTTGAACTCTTTCCGCTGAAGGGGAGAATGACTTTTTCTAGCCAAAGACAATCACCACCTGTGAATTCTTTAACCAGGGACTGTCCAAATGCAGTAATCCTTATGAAATGGGGTTTCGGATTTACCGTGTATACAACAGCCCTTCCTAAAGAATCTGTATAGGTTGAGAAGTAAACTTTGCTGGCATCAGAACTAATTACTTCCACCTTAGCATTTGGCACAGGGAAGGATTTATCATCCTTTATGTGCAGGACTCCTGCATAGGGGATTAAGGATATTTCCATCTTAGAATTTTGGTTTCTTGCAATAGAGATCTCTTTTTCATAATACCCTGGGATGTAAGCGCAGCCGTACTTATTAAGGTCTCTACCTGCCATCATTCTTAAGCGATAAGTGCCTTCTGGAATATCACTAAGTACTTTTTGGTTGCCCGTACCCTCAAATGATATTACTGGATTACCCGGGGCATTCTGACCTACCAAAACTCCAATAAATTGGTTGACCGGTTCGGTTGTATGTTTTGATGAGATTGTCAAGGAAAGAGAACCTTTTGGATCAGTTTTCTTAGAGGGAACAGGAGTGAAAGTTGGTAGGGGCGTGTCATCTTCTGGGAAAAGGGGTTGGGGAGTAGTAACTTGATCCATTTCTGTTTGGGTCTGTTCTTCTTGGACCACGGTCGGTTGTGGCGTTTGGTTGTCTAAATTTTTATTATCAAGTTCTGTTTTGGAAGAGAAAAATGACATTGAGAAATATACTAGTGAAGATAATAAAACGCCAATTATCACATAGAATAATGGTAACTTATAAAAATATTTTTTTTCTGAGATTAGGGCAACATTGTCCTTGTCTGGTGGTAGAATTGGCTGGCTTACTATATTAACCTCTCTCCCCATAAGAGTTTTAAGTGTCACATTTTTCCTATTTCTAGTACGCTTATGTTGAGATCATTACCCATATTATAATTATATTGTATTATAGCACTACCAAAAAAAACACTACTAGCCATATAGGTTTTGTAATCAAAGCAAAAATGGTGGCAAGAAGAGTGGTATGAAGTAAAATTATTCTGCAAAAATAGACCTATTCAGGTGTAGCATAAAACGGTTGTATGCTTTTCCCACTACCTTTTTACTATCCCAAATCTGATTATCTAGGTATCTAACAATCAGCATTTTATTCTTTGGACAATTTCTTTTCTGAGCCACAATTTATTTGTTGTTCCAATATCTCCAGCAAATTTTACATTAATGTTTTTTTGTAAGATTTTTTTGATTTTTTTGTCCTGCGCAATTAAATAATTTTTGCTCTCTGAGATACTTGGGGCTGTCAAGAACCAATCGGTCGGATCGTAACTTTGCATTATTTTTACTATTTTCTTATGGTGCTTGCTGATAACCCTCTTTGCATTCCAAAGCTCAAGCTGGGCTATGAAAGGTTTAGGGCCTTTTAGGTCATTTCTTATTGATGATTCTATATCCTTATCGATTTCTTTATCTTTATCTCTAAAATAAAGCCTAGCCCAATCTTTCGGGAGTTTTGTATATTTTGACAGTTCTTCAAATGCCTTTCTATCCCTGCTGGTGGTAACGGATGCTTGAAAGTTTAATGTATTTGCGATTATCGCAGTGGAGATAAGATTTGCTGAAATTTCTGAAATCTCACTATCCTTTTTGGCTTTTTTGAATTCTTCCCAGATCAATGTGGCACAGGCACCAACCAACTCAATGTGAGAATTGTTTTTTAATCTTTTCTTCCAAAGATTTTTAGATCCGCTTCTATGGTCAAAAATCTCGATTATTTTTTCAGGCCTTACGAACTTTGCAAAATATCCTTGATCAGAGATATCAACCAAGACAAAGAAATAGTCATCAGTTGGATCTAGATTACTCTCGCAAGAATAGTCAAGATTCCACTTTTTTATTTTTTCTGTAACGGTTTTATTTAGAGGACCGGGAAGTATTGCTTTTGCTTTTTTGCCCTTCAACCTAAGAAGTTCAGAATAGGAAATTGCACAGGCCAAAGCGTCAATATCAGTGAAAGCATGACCAGAAGTAACAATAATTTTTTCCATTTGCTTATTTTACCAAACATTGAAAAAAACTAGACTTCATTCCCCATTTATTGATTGGTTATTGTTTAGGTTAGAATTTAGATAGGGAACACTTTGGAGTCATTTGAGTCTATTTCTGTAAGTAGTTAAATCAATTTGCCACTCATAATGGGAGCGCTCCTCGAATTTTTGAAAAGCACTTTTTAAGTGTTTTTCGAACACCTCGCGACTGCAGTTATTTACCTTCATGAAGTGTTTAATCAAATTTTCGTAACTTGACCCTTTTTCACTTGCTTGAATTCCTGCTAGACCAATATGTTTTGTCGCATGGCACATCGTGCAGAGTGTAATTATATCTTTGAGTTTCTGGATATGATTTTTGTCATCATAATTCCAAACCTCGTGAGCATGTAATTTTCCTCCCTTTCCACAGACGGCACATCTATTATTATATTTTGCTACTACCTCTTCTCTTAACTTCTTCCACATCTTGGGCATCAATAAGTTTCTTAAATTTAGACCCCAAGAGGATGATGGTACCAATTCAATGTCGAGCTTTAGTCTTTTGTGTTTTAGCATACCACTTTTGGAGATCATCAATAGCCAGCTTAATCCAATTAAATGCTAAATTATTTGGGATTTTTTCTATAGGAAGCCAGTGGAGAGAAGCCACATCATCTTGGGGTTTTATCTTTCCTTTAACAATTTTTGCAATATAGCAAAAATTTAATGTATTAACCAGATCTTCTTGGTAACGATATTTATCAATATACACTCCAAGTAGGTCTATAATCTTGATAATTAGGCCCGTTTCTTCTTTGAATTCCCGAACAATTCCCTTTTCCGGGTGCTCTCCATCTGCTAAAAATCCTCCGACAGTGTCAAAAAGGCCTTTTTTGGGTTCAATTGCCCGTTTTGATAACAGGTATTTTCTGTCTTTTAAGATAAAGGCAGAGGCGGTGGGGAGTGAGTTTATATAAACTTTTTTACTACAGGTTGTACACTTGAAATAGCCTTTGTACTTTTTACTTCGTTTTCCGCAGTATGGGCAAAATTTGTAATTGATCATCTAAAAAACCTATCGGATATCTATCCCTTGTATTTTATTATACTTTGTGTTAAATAAAAACTATGGCACGACCCAAAAAAGAAGAAGTAAAAGCCCCAGAAGTGCAGACTGAAACTTCAGGAAAACTTGCTGCAATTAGACTTGCGATGGAGCAAATTGAAAAGCAATATGGCAAGGGGTCAATCATGCGTTTGGGAGACAGGAGTGAAGAGGGGTGGAAGGTTGAAGTTATTCCAACCGGATCAATTGCTGTTGATTTGGCGTTGGGAGTGGGAGGCTTTCCAAGGGGAAGAATAATAGAAATTTATGGTCCTGAAGCCTCAGGTAAAACTACATTGGCTCTGCATGTTATTGCTGAGGCGCAAAAGCGCGGAGGTCAGTGTGCTTTTGTGGACGCTGAGCACGCCCTTGATCCGATTAGGGCTGAAACGATTGGAGTAAACTTGGACGACCTACTTTTATCTCAACCAGATACAGGTGAGCAGGCATTGGAGATAACTGAGACGCTAGTTAGATCTGGCGCACTTGATGTAATAGTGGTTGATTCAGTTGCAGCTCTGGTCCCTCGTGCTGAGCTTGAAGGAGAAATGGGGGATGCAATGATTGGATTGCAAGCTCGTCTTATGAGTCAAGCGCTCCGAAAGCTGACTGGAGCAATCTCAAAATCAAAGACGGTTCTTATCTTCACAAATCAATTAAGGCAAAAAATTGGGGTGATGTTTGGTAATCCCGAAACAACTCCCGGTGGACTTGCCTTGAAATTTTATGCTTCGGTCAGGCTGGATATTAGGAGAATAGAAGTATTGAAAGATGGTGATAATGTAATTGGCTCGCGCCATAGAGTACGCGTGGTCAAAAATAAGGTTGCTCCTCCTTTAAGGGTTGCAGAATTTGATATTATGAATGATGAGGGAATAAGCCGCTCTGGTGGTCTTTTAGATGTGGCTGTAGATTTAGGCTTGGTTGAAAAGAAAGGATCGTTTTTCGTTTATGACGGAAAGCCACTTGCTCAAGGTAGGGAAGCTGCAAAAAACTTGCTAAAAGGTGATCAAAAGTTAGCTGATGAATTGGAAAGAAAGATTCGTGACGCTGTTTCTTCAGGAGAGACTAAAATCCCTAAAGAGATTGGTGAAGTTGAAGAAGGAGAATAGATAATCATCTCCTCATGGTGACTCGAAAACCGACCAAGTTCCCCATTGGGTGTATGAGGCGGGTAATAGCTGGCTTTCCGTAGATTTCATGATTCATATTTTTTTTAATTTCATTTCTAATTCTATTCTGGATAGTTTTGGGGTTACTATCGAGGCCTATTGTATCAATAAAAACAACCCCCCCTTCTAAGAGGATTTTTGTAATTTCGGGGATTTTGGTTGGGATCTGATGTGCATTTTTTAATAGAACTTGTGGATCGGGGATACGGTCGTTGATGATGACAGGTCGTCTTGCAACAGGCGATCTCTCTGTCATAATCATATTTGATATCTATTATACCCTAGGAAGAAATGCAAATAACGCGGATCAGCAGACAGAAAAGCAAGAAGAGGGTGAATGTATATTTGGATGGAAAGTTTGGATTTGGCACAGACCTAGATACTTTTGTTGAGTTTGGTCTTCGAGTTGGGCAGGAGTTAACTGAAGATGAGGTAGTAAAGATAAAAAAATTGTCTAACTTTCAAAAAACTTGCGACAGGTTGGTTCGCTTTGCAACAGTTCGCCCCAGAAGTCTTAAAGAAGTAATTGACTGGATGAGACGCAAGGAAATACCAAAAAGCAATTTTGACAAACTGGTCCAAAAGCTTCAAAACCTTGGCCTTTTGGATGATGAGAAGTTTGCTAGATGGTGGATAGATCAGAGGTTGGAATTTAGGCCAAGACCAGTCTGGGTTTTAAGGTCTGAGCTTATGTCAAAAGGGGTAGAAAAAAAGATAATAGATAAGGTGCTAGAAGAGAGGCTGGTTGACGAGAAAGTATTAGCTGAAAGGCTAGTACGCAAAAAGATGAGAATGTTTCGTACTGGTGATCCAAAAAAAGCCAAAGAAAAAGTCACAGCCTTTTTATTAAGAAAGGGTTTTAAGCCTGATGTGGTCAGAGAAGCTGTGGGGACATTTGACGATCAGGAATAATAATTGTAAAATGTCTCTTATGGAGCAGAGGATTATACTGCAGGAAGCCATGTCAATAGTTTCTTCAGTAGCGCCTTTGGCGTAAGTTCAACCCCTGCTTCATTTGTTAGAAGAATAGAATCATGACCACGAGTGATGATATTAAATTGTTAGTTGAGGACCTAAGGAAGCAAAGAGAGGCGTTGGAGAAAAAAGAAGAGAAGCTCAAAGAGAGGGAGGCGGAGCTTGTAAATAATCTTTCGTTGGTCTCTAAGCTTACGGTGGATGAGGCCAGGAAGATGCTTCTTGAACAGCTTGACAAGGAATTGAAGGAGGAAAAGGCAAAAAGAATAAGAGCTGCCGAGGAGCGCATCAAAGAGGAAGCAAAACAAAAGGCTGCAGAGATTTTGGCAGATGCTATGAAACATGGAGCTACTTCCTATGTTGCGGAATATGCCGTTTCCTCGTTTATAGTGGAAAATGAAGAGGTAAAGGGAAGAATTATTGGAGCCGGGGGAAGAAATATTAGAAGTTTTGAGAGAGCCACCGGGGTTGAGCTGGAGATTGATGAAGGCAATGAGATTAGGATTTCTTCATTTGATGCCATAAGAAGAGAGGTTGCAAAACGCGCACTTGAGATATTAGTCAATGATGCAAGAATCCAGCCATCAAGAATTGAAGAAGTTGTTAAACAAGTGAGGGCTCAGATGGGTGACGTGCTTTTGGAGGAGGGAAAAAGAATTGCCCACGAATGCGGGGTTTATAACTTGCCTGTTGATATTTTGGGATTAGTTGGAAGGTATAGATTTAGGACATCTTACGGGCAAAACTTGGGCATTCATACGATAGAGGAAACTAAGATCGGAGTAGCAATTGCAAATGAGCTAGGGATCGATGTGGAGGTTGTTAGACTTGGATGTCTATTGCACGATATAGGAAAAGTGGTGACTGAAGAAGAAGGGACACATGTAGAGGCTGGGGTTGCTACCCTCAAGAGGTATGGTTTTCCAAAAGAGGTAATTGCGGCTGTAAGCGAACACCATGAGGATAGGCCGTTTTCTTCTGTCGAGTCGGTAGTAGTTTGGATTGCAGATGCGATTAGCGGGTCTCGCCCGGGTGCTAGGTATGAGCCTCATGAAGATTATGTCAAAAGGATGTCAAAGATCGAAGAGCTTGCTATGGGTTTTCCTGGAGTGGAGGTCGCATATGCATTTCAAGCTGGTCGTGATGTGAGAGTCATAGTTAAACCTGAGGAGGTTGATGATGATGGAGTTACTATCCTTGCTCGGGACATTGCAAAAAAGCTTGAGAGAGAAGCTGAATATGCTGGACAGATAAAAGTGACAGTCATTCGAGAGATTAGAGTTTCAGAAACTACAGCAGCCAAGTAATTTTTTGGAAGAAAAAACACCATTATTATTGACTTTTTGAGTTTAGTGTTATATCCTTCAGCTAATGACCAAAAGAGAGTTAATAGATTTAGTAGCAAGGAAAGCCCATCTTACCAAAAGGGCTGCAAAAGAGGCTGTAGAAGTTTTTCTTTCAGAGGTAGGACGAGTTTTGTCAAAAGGAGAGAAAGTGGTCTTGTCTGGCTTTGGAACTTTTAGAGTGATTTCAATGAAGGGAAAGACAGTTAAGATCCCCAAAACTGATAAGATGGTCACTGTTCGAGCACATAGAGTACCTAAATTTACTCCAGGAGAAAACCTAAAAAAACAAGTCTTACGCTAAGAGATAGGTCCTCTAGCAAATTCAATCTGTTGGTGTTAAATGTTCTACAATGCTTTTGTGGCAACACAATTTTGAGTTTTGGGATAAGGTAGGTATACTTTGGATATGAGGAGAAGTGGTATCAAGGAGAATATCAACAAAGCTGTAGTTGTTTCTGGGCTAGTTAAAAATTTCGAAGTTTTGGAGAAGGGTGCAAGAAATATTGATAGAATAAAATCTCTCTTGAAACCCAAAAAGAAAGTTGTTACTGCCTTAAAGGGAATCTCCTTTTCAATAGGTAAGGGAGAATTAGTTGGCTTTATCGGTGCCAATGGTGCTGGGAAAACGACAACTATGAAGATATTGTCTGGTCTTTTGTATCCGACAGCGGGATTTGTTCAGGTTTTGGGTTTTAACCCTTGGGATAGGAAAAGAGAATTCTTAAAGAGAATAAGTTTGGTCATGGGGCAAAAAAATCAGCTTTGGTGGGATCTGCCTGCAATTGACACCCTCGAACTAAATCGGGCTATTTATGAAATTCCCCACTTAACTTTTAAGAAAGTTCTTGATGAACTGGTAGAGATATTAGATGTTAAAGATTTGCTGACCACTCCAGTTAGAAAACTCTCACTAGGACAGAGAATGAGATTTGAGCTAATAGCTGCCCTTATTCATCAACCAGAAGTTTTGTTTCTGGATGAGCCAACAATTGGGCTTGATGTGGTTGGACAACAGGCTATTCGTGATTTCATTTATCAATATAACAGAAAATTTTCTGCAACTGTAATGTTAACGTCGCACAATATGTCAGATTTAGTTGACTTGACCAAAAGAGTGATTGTAATTGATAAAGGTGAAATTGTCTTTGATGGGAAACTTACTGATTTGATTACCAATTATGCGAAAGAAAAGATTATAAAAATTTACTTTTCGGGCGATGTTAATATTGGGAGTCTTGAGAAGATATGCAAAATTAGAAGATATGCCTATCCGGAGGCGGTAATTTCTGTGGATAGAAGTCTTGCGGCTTTTACTGCAGCTGAACTTCTTCAAAATTTTCCCGTTGCGGATATCACAATTGAAGAGGAGGGAATCGAATCGATTGTGAGGAGGGTGTTCCGAGGTGAGGCTGTCAATGGTTAGATTGACTATGTACAAGTACTTTCAAGTTGGTAAAACCTCCCTTAAGCAGGAAATTGCATACCCAATTAACTTTGTAATGTGGAGGGTGCGAAATATAATTCAAATTTTACTGGTGCTTTTCTTGTGGGATTCTCTCATTTCAGATCCGAGAAAAGTTTTGTTCGGATATTCGCGGGATATGATTCTAACCTATATTTTTGGAATTATGCTGGTTAGAGCTTTTGTACTCTCTTCCAAGAGTATGGATGTTGCGGGTGAAGTTGCAAGGGGAGAGTTAAGTAATTATCTTATCAGGCCTGTTAATTATTTTTTTTATTGGCTAAGCCGGGACTTTGCAAGCAAGGTTCTGAACTTATCTTTTGTTTTTGTGGAGTTCTCACTTCTTTTTCTGATCTTAAGACCGGACTTCTTTTTTCAAACTAATATTTTCTATATTGGTTTTTTTATTTTTTCCGTCTTTATTGGAATATTAATTTATACTCTTTTTTTGTTTATAACTTCTTCAGTTACCTTTTGGATGCCGGAAATGGGCTGGGGTGCACACTTTCTTTTAAATGTTGTTTTAGTTGAGTTTTTATCAGGAGTTCTTTTTCCTCTAGATATCTTGCCGCAGGCTATCCAAAAAGTCATAAATTTTTTACCACTTCCATATTTGGTTTATTTTCCCCTACAGATTTATCTTGGCAAGCAATCAACTTATGAGCTTGTTAGGGGGTTTGTCGTCGAAATTTTTTGGCTGGGGGCATTGGCTCTTTTCTTAAATTTTATCTGGAAAAAGGGATTAAAGGTTTATGAAAGCCAAGGCAGATAGGAGTCTTGGCTTTTTGTAACAGGCATAACTAGAATTTTTATGAAGCTAAAAGAATTTTTGAAGAAAGCAAATTTGGGCGGTAAAGCAAAGTTGGTTTGGTACTACTTTGTGATCTGGCTTAAGATGGGAAAAAATGCATTTATGGTGTATCTAAACCAGAAAAAAATTTTGGCAATTTTTTTGATTGGGAAAATTATTCGATTTGTGCTTTTTTTGACCTTTTTATATTTTCTGGTAAGCGGGGCGGGGGATTTGGCGGGATATACTTCAGATGAGGTAATATTTTTCTTTTTAAGCTTTAATCTAGTAGATGTTGTCTCGCAGTTTCTTTTTCGTGAGGTTTATAGGTTCAGGACTATGGTTGTATCGGGGGACCTGGATTTGGTGTTGGTAAAACCGCTAAACCCCTTGTTTAGGATTCTTTTTGGGGGGGCGGATATTATCGATTTTATTACAATTCCGCCTCTAGTTGCTGCGACTTTTTACTATGGAGCAAGACTTAATCCGGGATTTCTGGAGGTGGTTTTTTATTTAGCACTTTTAGTTAATTCGCTTCTTATTTCAGCGGCTTTCTATATTGCTGTTATTTCTGCTGCAATAGTTACCTATGAGGTAGATCATACCGTAATGATCTTTAGAGACTTGTCGCGGCTTGGCACAGTTCCAGTTGATATCTATAAAGATCCTTTAAGGTTTGTGATAACATACATAATTCCAATTGGAATTATGCTTTCATTTCCAGCAAAGGCTTTTCTTGGGGTTTTGGGGATAAAGTTAATCTTGGTGAGCTTTTTGTTTGGTGCTTTTTCATTATTTTTCTCACTTCGCTTTTGGGAATATGCTATTAAGAAATATACAAGTGCATCAAGCTAGGTTTTATGTGGTTTGGATAAGTCGTTGACTGGTGATATTGGATTTGCTCTAAAATGATGTTTAGAGGATAATACAATAGAATGGCTAGAGCAAGAAAACTTCTTGTTATCTGCGGCCCCACGGCAACTGGGAAAACGAAGCTAGCCATCTTTCTCGCGAAGAAATTTGGTGGAGAGCTTGTGTCTAGTGATTCACGGCAGGTCTACAAAGAAATGGATATTGGGACAGGGAAGGATCTGCCCAGTAGTGCAGTGAGGATTGTAGATCACGGACTCCAAGGAATTCCTTACTATGTTGTTGACGGGATTAGAATTTGGGGTTATGACCTAGTTGATCCAAAAGAAGAGTTTAGCGTATCTCAATATCTAGGTTTTGTAGGAAGGATTATAGAGAGTATCTATTCAAGACATAGTTTTCCAATATTAGTTGGAGGAACAGGTTTGTATATAAAAGCTGTTGTTGATGGGTTAGATACTGCTCACATCCCAAAAGATAGAAAACTAAGGGAGATACTGGAAAATTACTCGCTTGATGAGCTTTTCGAGCGACTATCTGTCCTTGATCCAGTAAAGGCTGCTTCCATGAACTCTTCCGACAGAAAAAATCCTAGACGCTTGGTTAGAGCAATCGAGATAGCTCAGAATAAACTGACAGAGCAAAATTATTTGCCCTCCATTTCATCGATTAATCGATTAATCGATGAAAGAACAAGGGTATTGATTTTAGGACTTAGGGCAAGTATTGAGAGACTAAAGAAAAATATTGTTCAGCGAGTAGAACATAGGATAAAGAAGGGTATCAAAGGGGAAATTAAAAAACTAATCAAAAAGGGTGTCTCATGGGACTCACAGTCGATGACTTCCCTGGGGTATCGACAATGGAGAGGTTACTTTGAGGACGGCATTCCTGAGGAACTGGTAGTAAGAAACTGGATTAAGGAGGAAGTAAGGTATGCAAAAAGGCAGATATCTTGGTTTAAACGAGACCGTAGAATAATTTGGTTTGATGCTGAAAGTAAAAGGCTGAACGAAGAAGTAGAAAATGTTGTTCAAAAATGGTACGATCAGATAAATGGTAAGGAAAATTGAGATTTCTCATAAAACAATCCTATTTACATTTTTTGTTTTTCTGTCCTTAGTTTTTATCTCTAAAATTGCAGATATAATTTTGCAGTTTTTCATAGCCCTTTTGGTCACAGCCTTCCTTAACCCCTATGTTACCCAGTTGTCAAAATATAAAATACCGCGAGGGGTCTCGGTGTTTTTTGCTTATTTGGTTATCATTCTTGTCCTTTCTTTTTCTGTATCTGCAGTTGTTCCTCCACTGGTAGAACAGACTTCAAGCTTCATTTCGAATGCTCCATCTTTTATGGAAAATATTGGAGTTTCAAGTGTCGTTAGTGACAGGCTGGTTGAGCAAATTTTGGTGCAACTTGGAGCAGTTCCAGCAGAAATTGCGAAGGCTACAGCGTCAACTTTTTCAAATATATTGACTCTTGTTGCTGTTTTCGTATTAGCTTTCTATCTATTGACAGAGAGGGAAAAATTGGAAAGTCAGATATCACACGTTTTTGGGGAAAATCAAAAGGAAAAAGTTATAAGAGTGGTTAACAGTCTTGAGCAGAAGCTTGGAGGGTGGGTGCGCGGCCAGATCACTCTCATGTTTGTAGTTGGAGTTGCGACTTTTGCTGGCCTTAAGCTCTTGGGAATTCCATTTGCCCTTCCACTAGCGATAATTGCAGGGCTTTTAGAGATAGTCCCTTATGTAGGTCCTTTTTTGGCAGCGGTTCCCGCAGTCCTTATTGGATTTGGTATATCCCCGCTTATTGGTATGGCTACAGCAGCAAACTATTTTCTTATTCAACAGCTTGAAAATTATTTATTTGTCCCCAAGATTATGCAAAAAAGTGCTGGGGTCCACCCCATCATTACTCTTCTTTCTCTTGCAATTGGCTTTAGGCTTGATGGAATAGTTGGCCTTCTTATCTCAGTCCCTGTCTTTATTACAATCAGGGTGCTTCTTTCAGAGCTCACGTTTAACAAACCAAGTCATAAATGATGCTTTAGGGATCTTGCCAGGTCTTTGGTTTGTGATATGTTTGTGATATAATAATTACTTGCTCTGGAGGAAGGATAACCGCTGTGCCTTTGTGGCATAGAGGAAAGTCCAGGCAGCAGAAAGCAGGGTGCGCGACGCAAGTCGTGACGGGTAACCGCTAGTGACCGTAAGGTCGCGGCTAATTTGGCCGTAGAGCAACAGAGACGAGTCTTTTTCAAGCTTAAAGCTTGAAAAAGGGTGAAACGGGCAATCCTCCCCGCTGCAACCTCCGAGTTGGACGTTATAGGTGGCTTTCCCAATCAGGCACACTAGGTGTGTCTGGACGTCCAGAAGTATGAGGGCAACTTGCTTTTGGCAAGTCATCTTGATTTTTCAAGATGAGACAGATGGTTATCTAAAACAGAACCTGGCTTACTAGCCTCCAGAGCACATTTTTTTCGGACTTCTTCATATTTTTGGAAAACAGACTTATAATTATCCTGCCAAGCTGCATGAAAATTACTTAGTTGGCATTTTTTGCTAACTTAAATTAAACTAGATTAATCAACTGCCCTATGGAATTAACTGCCGATGTCCTAAAAAAGATAGTAGTCCAGTCTGGATTTGTCTCCGAAAAAGATTTTGACCAAGCCGCTAAAATTGCAGCAGAGCTAGAGAAAAATGTCCTTGACGTACTTATGTTCAAGGGATATTTGAATGAGGAAACGGCAGGCAAACTAATAGCCGATTATTACAGTGTTCCTTACGCGAATCTAAGAAGGAAGACTGTTGCGCCCGATATTCTCCAAACCATTCCAGAAAAGATTGCTAGAACATACAGGGTGATCGCGTTTGACAGAAAAGATAGCATTTTGTGCGTGGCGATGGAAAATCCCAAGGACTTTGAGGGATTGGAATTTGTAAAGAGGCACACTGGTATGAAAGTGGATGTGTACTACGCATCACGGGACGATATAAACAAAGTGTTGGGTGAATATAAAAGAGGAATTGAGGATGACTTTGAGAAGATTATTTCGGAGAATGTCAAGAAAGCTGAGACCAAAGAGGAAGAGGAAAATTTAGCCAAAGCTGCAGAAAAACTTCCAATTGTCAAAATTTTAGACACAATCCTATCTTATGCAATAGCAGAGCGTGCATCAGATATCCATATTGAGACAATGTCGGAGGAAGTGATTGTTCGCTATAGAATAGATGGCTTATTGAGGGACATTGTCAAATTTGAGCGTGGCATAGAAAATGCCTTGGTAGCTAGAATAAAAATTCTTTCAAATTTGAAAATTGATGAGCATAGAATTCCACAGGATGGAAGATATAAATTTTCTGCTGAC
>JAGUZK010000027.1 GCA_020060845.1 Candidatus Woesebacteria bacterium | reverse complement strand
GTTAGGATCGCAACAGAGCAGGGAAGCAAACCTACAAGGTTTTGGTCTGAGGCAATAAGATTTCCAATCCAATTGGGGTTGCAGGGGGCATTCTTTGCTGGAAGCTCGATAGATTAGCAAGGAATCCGGTGGACGGTGGAGCTATTATTTGGGCACTTAAACAAAACGGAATCGAGATAGTCACTCCTTCTCAAACGTACAAACAAGAAAGCGAGAATGCATTCATGATGTATGTAGAATTTGGGATGGCCCAGAAGGTGATTGATGATTTATCGAGAAATGTAAAGCGGGGCCTCAAACAAAAAGCTGAAAAAGGATGGCTCCCATCTGGGGCCAAACCAGGATATATGAATGATAAATATGCTGAGAAAGGCAACAAAACAGTTAAGAAAGACCCTAAAAGATTTCCCCTAATAAGAAAGGCCTGGGATTTGATGCTTACCGGGGCTTACACCCCACCCCAGATTTTAGAAAAACTTAATAACGAGTGGGGCTACAGAACGCCAAAACATAGAAGAATCGGGGGTAAACCCATGTCAAGAAGTATGATTTACAAAATCTTTACTGACCCATTTTATTATGGCGAATTTGAATACCCCGAAGGTTCTGGTAATTGGTTTAAGGGTAAACATGAACCCACAATAACCAAAGAAGAGTTCGACAGAGTTCAGATGCTCTTGGGCAGAAAAGGCTCTCCCAGGTCTCGAACTAAAGAGTTTCCTTACACCGGAACTATGCGCTGTGGAGAATGTGGAGCCATGATTACAGCCGAGGAGAGGTGGCAGATAATCTTCCCCGAATGCAAAACGAAGTTTCATAAAGGCAAGCTTACAATTAAGTGCCTGAACTGTAGTATTTCCATCGAGAACATGGTTAACCCAACCCTGCTTCATTACATCTATTACCATTGTACTAAGAGTAAAAACCCAAACTGTACCCAAGGAAGTATTCAGGCGAAAGACCTCGAAAAACAGATTGACAGCCTTCTTTCAAAAATACAGATTTCGGAGAAGTTTAGAGATTGGGCAGTCAAATACCTCAACGAGCTAAATGAGGAGGAGGTTGAAGATAGAAACGCAGTTCTAACCTCCCTAGAAGAGGCATACGACGATGTGGTCAAGAGAATAGATAATCTAGTAAGGCTTAAAATATCGCCCCAAAACACAGATGGAAACTTACTTTCAGATGAAGAGTTCAAGAGTCAAAAAGAAGCTCTTATTAGGGAAAAGGCCAGTCTTGAAGAGAAACTAAATGATACAGGTAACAGAATTAGTAAATGGATTGAACTTTCTGAAAAGACTTTTGACTTCGCCTGCCATGCAAGATATTGGTTTGCAAACGGCGATATGACTACTAAAAGGCAGATATTTCAGAGCCTTGGTTCGAACCTAACTCTAAAAGATAAAATTGTGCGTATAGAACTGGCAAAACCGCTTGAATGGATAGAGGAAACAAAAGATGAAGTTGTCGAAATTAGACCCGAGTTCGAACCTGAAGAAAAATTCGAAAATATGCTCCAATTAGAAGCTTATTATTCTCAAAATCCTACTCTGCTCCTCGGGTAGGATTCGAACCTACGACCTTGCCCTTAACAGGGGCCCGCTCTACCGCTGAGCTACCGAGGAATGATAGTTTCTAGCTGAATTATAGCATCCATGCAAGATCTGTTCTAGATTGGAAGTTTACTTACAGCTTATGATGGGGAAGAAGATTGTAAAAAGTTTTGTGGTCTTTATTCTGAAATTTAGTGTGCAAGTTATAATTTTTCCTGGGAGCCAAAAGTGTCCAATAACCCCTCCCTCTGGGGTGGGGATAGGAGATGGCGAAGGAGTTATTTGTGTGGTTGGTGTTGTGGTTGGAATTGGTGTTTCAGTAGGGGTAACTGTTGATTCACTGGTTGGTGTGGGGGTAATTTCTTCCGTTGGTGTTGGGGTCGGTTCTTCGGTGGGAGTCGGAGTTATTTGTGTAGTTGGTGTTGGAGAGGGAGAAAAATTGAGATTTTGAGGATTGGGGTTGTTCTGTAATACAAAGTCAACACTGTTGTTATCAGTGTCATCTCCAACCCGCTCTATGCTTTTTCCGGCATCAGGATTTGTTGGGAAAGGGGCGTTTTCAACGAAGGCGTTTGTGGCCGACCCCCAGGCAACACTATCTATTATTGTCCCTGTGTCTTCTGGTCCGTGGCGAAGTGCAATTCCGTTATTTGCTGCCAGAGTTGCTGAAGTTGCTGTATCTGGAGAAACGCTTGGAGTCCAAGAACTATTAGCCCAAAGATAATATCCATGTGCCGGGATTATAGTTTCAGAATCCCAGGCTTTGATTGGAGAATCGCTTGTTCCAGATGCGCTTCGCTTCACTAGCCTGTGGCCGTTTAGGTCGTAGGGAGTGTCTGTTGGGTTATAAATTTCAATAAAATCCTCGTTGACACCACCTGCTCCTGCAATTTGGACTTCTGATATAACTGGATGGTTGGTCGCTGAAAAAGCTGTTTGGGCTTTCCGCAAAAAGAAAATAGTAAGAAGAAGAAAAGATAAGAAAGCCGCGAATGATAAATCCTTAAGAGGTCTTTTAGCCACTCTAGAAATATAGTAAAAAGGGATATTATGCTTGTCAATAGATTGTTTTCAACGAAGACGTTTGTTGCGTGTTTTATCTTACCAAATACGGTATTGCCAACGTCAAGCTTTTGAGTTAAAATATGATTTCAAAAGGTATTGCTTTCGCCTTTTGTCATCCTATGAAAAAAACTGATTTTTTGTTGCTTGAAGATATTGATCCTTTGGGGAGGGTGAGAGATTATGTTGGCTACAATTTTACAAGCGATAGTTTACCTTTTTGTGGGTTTTATAGAAATGTTTTTGGCAACAGCCAGAACCTCTTTAATTGCAAAGGGGAAGGGAGTTAGTGCTTCCGCGATTGTATTTCTTGAGAACGTTTTATATTTTATTGTCCTATACCAACTCATCAATAACTTGCAGAATAACTGGCCGGTTTTTATCTCTTACTCGTTGGGTGGGTCTTTGGGAACGTTAGTGAATTTGAAAAAAGGAGTGTAAACTTCTTTTAAGATCTATCTTCCGATAGATCTCTTATGCGAGGCTTTCTTGAATATTTTTGGTTTCCATTATTCAAACCCCTATTTGTCTTAGGTGATAGAGTCGACCGATTTGCAACAAGCATCCAAAGATTCTATGATTGAGTTAGTGGTATTAAGAAAGTTTAGAATTCACGAAGAAGCAGCTCTTTTAGGGAGTTGCGTCTTTGCGGCAAGCGATGGACTGATAACTACTTTTGCAGTAGTTGCTGGTGCTAATGGAGCGCTGCTAGCACCGTCAGTGGTAATAATTATGGGATTTGCCAATCTACTTGCTGATGGATTTTCGATGGCGGCTGGAGCGTATTTGGGAGTAAGAAGTGAAATTGATTTTGAGGAGGAAAAAGGTCACAATCATCTAACAGAACATGCAGCAATAACCCAGGGTGTTGTTACTTTTTTCACCTTTGTCCTTGCAGGAATTATCCCATTAATACCGTATATTTTCCCGTTTTCGAACAAATTTGTTTTGTCATCGATCCTGGTCTTCGCAAGCATGTTTTTTGTTGGTGCCTTGAGAAGTAAATTTAGTCGAAAGGGGATTTTGTTGGGTGGTTTGGAGACGTTGGCGGTTGGGATGCTTGCTGCTTTTGTCGCGTTTATTGTAGGATACTTAATTGACAGATATATTTTGTGATGTGGATTGATTGGGAGAGGGGGTGAGAGAGATGAAAAAGAAAGATATTGGCATGATATCAAAAATGCTGATGTGGGGATCTGTAGCTAGTGTTATCCTTTCTGGGATCGGTTACATGGGAACAGATATTTGGCTGGCTTCGACTCAGTGGCTTTTGGTTGCAGCAGTTTTGGCTTTGTTTGGAGTTTACCTAAAGTTATAAGTTTCATACATTATAGGGTATTGCGGAAATATTGCGCTTAATATGCGGAAATATCAAATTTCTAGAATTATTCTTAATTCCTCCGCTCATTCGCAAAGAGGAATTGACAGTGATGAAGCGGATTATAAAAAGCAAAATTGTCCCCTTTGTGGCTTTTTGATAGGAGTTTTAGCAGGAAGCAAGGATGCAGTTTGCACAAATTGTGGTTATAAGGACCCTTGTTGCGAGTGAATACATTCCTTAGTTTGATTGAGTAGCACTATAATTAATTACTATTGCTAAAATATTTGACAATTTGAATTTTGGGTGCTAATATCTTTGCAATGAATAGACGCGATATAGTAATTGGGGCTGCAGTGCTTCTTGCAATTGTTGGAATAATCTACTGGAGGCAATCTTCAAAGGAGGAAATATCAGAGGTGCCTGCTCCGGAGACACTTTCGGTTGAGGACAAGCTGGAAGATAAGTTTAAGTACGATATACCAGAAGATGTTGATAAGGCGGAATTGAAAGACGTAAGCGGTGGCAACGCCTCAGCCATAGCAACAAGGAAATTTGAGGGAGGAAAATATTCAAGCACTATTCTTGCAGATCTTGAGGATCCTGCTTCCGGAATGTTCTATCAGGGATGGCTTGTGAAGGGTGAAGAAGGAAAGGAAGGATATAGTGTAATCTCTTTGGGTAAATTGACAATTGCAAAAGGAGGGTGGATGCTTGATTATTCTTCAAACAATGATTATTCGGACTTTGACAGGGTTGTTGTCACTCTTGAGAAGGTTTTTGATAATACTCCCGAGAAAAAGATTCTTGAAGGGCGCTTCTAATCAGCTTTGTAAAGCTTTATAAGAATAGCCGATTTGTGTTATCCTTTTGGTATGAGGCGTTGGCTGTTTATTCTTTTTGTTGCCTTACTATTTACTTTTCCAGAGAAGGTTGATGCTGGTTTTCTGAAGATAAGAAGAGATGGGAAGATTGAGTATAATGTTCTTTCGGCAGAAGGTGGGTTGACTCTGGAGGTGCCAAGGTCAGAGGATCTTCAAGTCAAAGCTCCTAATGATGAAGGATCGTTGGAGGATGGCACGGTTTCCTTAATAAAGAAAGATGGAAAGATAAGCATGGTAATTGAAAATGACGCGAGCAAGAAAGAGTTTGATTTTACTAATTATAATGACACTATTGTTGAGATTGAAGAAAGACCCGAGGTTCAGCGCATGCAAATTGGTGTCAGGGATGAGAAATTTAGCATTGAGCACAAAGGGATGATTGCTCTTACGGAATACCCAGTTACCATAGACCCAAAATCGGCAAGGATAACCCTATCTACTGATAGAGGCGAGAGAATAGTTTCAATCACTCCCTATGGGGCTATTGAATCGCTCCTTCGGGCTAAGACAATCTCGAGCCTTGATGGGAATAAACTTTTTTTGGTTGAGAAAGGAAGCGAATTAGCCTATTTGGCGAAGGGGACAAAAGTCTTAAATCTATTAAATATCTATTATTACCCGGTAGCTGTCTCAGCATTTGTCTCAGCCTCAACCGGAGAGGTCATTTTGATTGAAGCACCTGTTTGGTATAAGATTGTTGGGTTTCTCTTTTCCTGATGCAAATAACACTTTATTCAACTACAACCTGCCCCTACTGTAAGATGTTAAAGGATTATTTGGCACGAAGATCCCTTCCGTTTGAAGAGAAACTGGTAGATTTAGATGATAACGCAAAAGACGAGATGCTGGCTGAATCTGGAGGGTTTCTCGGTGTACCATTTACAGTGATTGTCAAAGAGGATGGAGAGAAGGAGAAAATTATTGGATTTGACATTGAGGAGCTGGATCATGTCCTTGGTTATAAAAAGGACTAGGAAGTACACAATGCCTGAAAAAAGGAGGTTGAAGAAAAAATGTTATTTGTAAATTTCAAGACATATCCTCAAGGGACGGGAGTTAAAGCTTTGATGCTAGTCAAGATTCTTGAGGAGGTTTCGCATGAATCACAAGTTAAGATAATTCCTGTTCTTCAAGCTACTGATATCAAGGAGGCTGCTCTTGCAACGACATTGGAGATTTGGAGTCAGCATGTTGATCCGGTAGAGCCGGGAGCCCATACAGGTTTTATACTTCCTGAAGCTGTCTTGGAGGATGGAGCGATGGGAACTTTCCTAAACCATTCAGAGCATAAGTTCTCAAGCATCGATCAATTAAAAAAGGCAAATGAGAGGGCACTGGCGGTTGGATTGAAGACGTTGATATTTGCAGATGGAATTGATGAAATCAAAAAGGTAGTAAATTTAAGACCAAGTTTTGTCTCCTATGAACCCCCGGAGCTTGTTGGGTCAACCGATGCCTCTGTATCCTCTAGCTATCCGGATATAATAAAGGAGGCTTCGGATATTTGTTTTGGATTTGGGATCCCCCTTATTGTTGGAGCAGGAATACATTCAATGGAAGATGTTAAAAGAAGTTTAGAGCTAGGTGCTGTAGGAGTTGCAGTGTCTTCGGATATTGTTAAATCTCAGGACCCCAAAAAAGAAGTTCTTAATTTAGTTGAGGGGTTTAATTAGGAAAAAAATGAAGGTATTTTTGGGAGCGGATCATAGGGGTTTTGTCTTAAAGGAAAAAATAGCTAGGTTTCTTTTTGAGGAAGGATTTAAGTTTTTTGATATTGGGGCAGACAGGCTTGACCCGGAGGATGACTATACTTTCTATGCTTCCGAAGTTGCCTCTTTAGTGTCCAGGGAAAAAGGTTCAAAGGGGATTTTACTTTGTGGGAGTGGTGTAGGAATGGATGTTGCCGCTAATAAATTTGATGGGATTCGTGCTTCTTTAGGGAAATCAGTTGACCAGGTTAAGGCAGGCAGAAGGGACGATGATATGAATGTACTTATTATTGCTGCCGATTTTACAAATGAAGAGGAAGCCAAAAAGATGGTAAAGGCTTTTCTAGAGACAAAATTTGATAAGAAATCAAGGCATCTAAGAAGGCTGGAGGATATAAAGAGAATTGAGGGGAATAATTAGAACTGGAAAGACAGATTATTGTTTTTGTTTTATTAGGTCCTGTCAGGTAAAAACATTTGCAATTTAAATATTAATTTTCTTACAGGACACTGTTGTGGACAGCCACCGTAATCTTGGTTGCATTGTATTATCCGTTGCCATGCATCATACAGTGGTCTGCCAAGCGTGTTGATATATTCGATTTTTCCCTCCTCTAGATCTTCTTCGTTTATTTGAGTGCCATAGGGGTATCGGCGTGCGCAAGGATAGAAGCCTACCAATTCTCTTACTCTCCTGTCCACCATGGGTATATTGCCGATAGTATAAAAGACATGTATTTTGTATTTTGGTGTCAAGAGGACCTGGTTGTAAGTGGTGAACAGTAAGATGTAAGATGTAAGTAGTGGATATTTAGGATTCTAAATAAAAAATGATTAATTTTCCTAGAATTTCAGACCTTGATTTTGATAGTAAGAAAGTCTTGGTCAGGGGGGATTTTGATGTGGACGATGGGGACAATCCAAGGGCCAATTCCATTAGGGAAATGGTGAGATTTCTTTTGGGTAAGGGCGTATCAAAGATTAAAGTTATTGGGCACAGTGAGACTTCATATGATCTTGCTCGGGAGCTTAAGAGCGAGTTTCCGGAGGTGGAGTTTGATTCGGACTTAAGAAAAGACCCAAGAGAAAAAGAAAACGATACCGGTTTTGCTCAGGAATTGGCAGAAGGGTGGGATATCTATATCAATGAATCTTTTGCCACTTCTCATAGAATCCATACTTCAATAGTTGCCTTACCAATCTATTTTAAGTCAAGCGGAAGAAGGGTTTGTGCAGGACTTCGTTTTGAGAAGGAAATTGAAATGCTTTCTAAATTCTGGGAGAAAGGGGGCAAGCGGGTATTGGTCATTGGAGGGGTAAAAGTAGAAGATAAACAAAGATTTGCCCAGCAAATGAAAGATAAGTTTTCTCATATTTTGGTAGGCGGTCTTCTGCCTGGTACCCCTTTGCGGGAAGATGGGCTTGATATTTCGGATGAGGCGATCAGAGACTATACCAAGAAGATAAAAGAGGCGGATATGATTCTTGCTGCAGGTGTGGTGGGAAAATATGAAGATGAGAGCGCCAGTAAAGGCACAAGGATGGTTCTGCAAGCGATAGCAGATAATACAAATGCTTACAAGATTGCAGGAGGAGGAGATATAGAGATGGCAATTTCAAGATATGGTTTGACCGAAAAGTTTGACTGGATTTCAGTTGGGGGAGGAGCGATGCTTACTTTTTTGGCAGAAGGCACCCTGCCCGGAATTGACGCACTTCGGTAGAAACTTTTTAAGACGCGCCTTTTTTGAGGATGGAACTAATGATTTTCCTTACTGTCAAATCTTTGTTTTTCTGGTTTGCCCTATTTCTGGGAGGTCTATCAAGCTCAAGTATTTTCCTAAACAGGTCCTCAATTTTCATGCGGGATTTGGAATCAACCTCGTAGAATTTGCCCCCCTCAAGCGGATATAGTTTTTTCTGATATTCTTTAGGCAAATGAATTCTTGCCATCCTTGCTATTTCGTGTTCTGCAATATTTCTTAACACAGAGAATACAGATTGTTTCCTTAACCTTCGTAGGGAGTATGTGTATTTTGGCTCTTTTAGGAAGTCAAACCTTAGCCCCTTTTTCCTCATTCGTGACAAGAGGTCCGTTCCTTCTCCCCAGTGGATCTTTTCATTAAATCCACCAATTTTCAAAAAAACATCTTTTTTGACTGCTATCATTGACTCAAGGACTGACGGATGGGCTGAATTTTTTCCAATCTCGAATGACAGGTTGGTAATTTTAGCCAAAGCCATATCTTTTTTGTTCTGGGTGTCGGGTTTGATGTGGGTGGTGATAAGGTTTGTTGGAAGCATCTCCGTATAAAATTTAATTCCTTGCAAAAAATAATTAGGCAACCTATTGTCAGCGTCAAAGAAAATAATCCAGTCTCCAAGAGAGTTTTTTGCTCCTAAATTTCTTTGATGGCACACATTTCTTTTTTTACTCTCAATTACTCGTATATTCAGTCTTTTCGTGTAAGTCATGGCTTTTTGCACAGTCTTATCTTCTGAATGTCCATCGACTATAATTACCTCGAAATCAGAAAATGTTTGATTGGTGAGGTCATCTAAAAGGTATGGTAGGTACTTTTCCTCATTGAGCGTGGGTATTACTATTGAGAAATATGGCTTTGACATAGTTTTATTTTGTTATTTCTGATCTTGTAATGCTTTAGCAGTAAAGATTATACTATTTTTAATGGTTAAAGTGGGAATAAATGGTTTTGGAAGGATTGGGCGAATTGCGTTTAGAATTTGGCTTCTTAAACATGCAGGCGATATTGATATTGTTGCGGTAAACACTTCGGGCAGTATGAATGTTGATGGCTGGGCGCATCTTGTAAATTATGACACTATGTATAGAAAGTTTGAAGTTGAGATAGGATCAGAAAAGGTCAAGGAAGCCAAAGACGCTACAGATGAAGACCCACTAATTGGCTATCTTGTTATTAAGGGCAAGGATAAAAGGGTCCCCGTTATGGCCCAGAGGGATCCGGCTAAAATTCCATGGGGAAAGTATGGTGTTGATATTGTCATTGAGGCGACTGGTAAGTTTGTAAGCGAGGATGATGCTAAAAAACATGCTATAGGTGGGGCAAAAAGAGTTGTAATTTCTGCTCCAGCCAAGGGAGGAAATGTTGGCACTTTTGTGATTGGAGTAAATGAAGTCAGGAAAGATGCTGAAGTGATCTCAAATGCCAGTTGTACAACTAATTGTATTGCCCCCGTTGCGGCAGTAATTCATAGTGTCTTTGGGATTGAGAAGGCAATGATGACAACAATCCACTCTTACACAGATGACCAGAATTTGCAGGACAATTCTCATAAAGACTTGCGGCGTGCTAGAGCTGCTGCAGAAAATATCATTCCAACCTCAACAGGCGCTGCAATTGCTGTAACGGAGACTATTCCAGAGCTGAAGGGTCTTTTTGATGGTATGGCATTGCGGGTCCCTACTGCCACGGGTTCAATTACTGATTTTACCCTACTTCTAAAAAGAAATGTTACTGTCGATGAGGTTAATAGCGCCTTACGCGAAGCTGCCGAAAGAAACGCTATCTATAGAGGAATTCTTGCTGTTTCAGACATCCCATTGGTGTCGTCTGATATCATTGGTAGGAGCGAGTCGGCAATAGTTGACCTGTCATTGACACAAGTTGTTGGGGGTAATCTGGTCAAAATCTTTGCTTGGTATGATAATGAGTGGGGGTATGCTAATAGGTTAGTTGAGCAGGTGATTCGGGTTGGAAAGACCCTAGAAGGAAATGCCATCCCAACCGACCCGATTACTCTTTCTTTTAAGCCACAAATTTAGTATGGATGATAAAGCTTTGCAAAGACAAAATCCCAAAGGAAGAAATGATGACCACGTCTTTGATTATTCGAAGATAGACGATTTTATTTACTTGGGCTCTGACTTTTGCAGGGGGGGAAAATGTGTCCTGCACTCGCAGCAGTTCAAGAAGCTTGGAGTATGTGTTGAAATTAATCTCAGTGCCGAAAAAAAGGAATTTCCTCCCGATGATATAGACATTTACGCATGGATACCGGTAGTGGATGGGTATGCCCCAACAATAGATCAGCTCTTTTTAGGTACAGCTGTGATGAATGAGGCAATTGTAAATAGGAATACTGTTTATGTGCATTGTAAGAATGGACATGGGAGAAGCCCAACCCTTATTGCGGCTTACTACATTCGTTACAAGGGATATAGTGTCTCTGATGCAGTGTCGATGATTAAGAATATTCGCCACGAAGTGCATATCGAAGATTACCAGATTAAGGCCCTTGAGGAGTTCAATCAGAGACTCAAGACAGAGCCTAATTATTATGATTAAGATAGTACCGGCGATTTTAACAAGTGATGTTCAAGTGGCTAAGGAAAAGATAGCGCTAGTTGATGGATTGGTAGAGAGAGTTTCTATCGACATTGTCGATGGGGTTTTCGCCAAGGTTAAGACTATTGATCCTGTAGAACTTGCGGGCATCCAAACGACTTTGAAAATTGATTTTCAGTTAATGGTTTTTGATCCGGTTTCTTGGGTTGACAAGTGTCTGGTAGCAAGGGCGGATAGAATAATTGGGCATGTTGAATTTATGAATGATATTAAGGGATTTATAGTGGCAGTAAAGGAAAAGGGCGTTGGTGTGGGGTTGGGATTGGATATTGATACTGAATTTGAGAAAGTTCCATTGGAGGTTCTTTCAAGACTGGATGTTGTTCTTCTTATGACCCACAAGTCGGGGGCAAGCGGGCTTGCTTTTGAGGATAGAGCATATAAGAAAATTACCCAAGCAATCCAGGCAAGAGTGATGAATAGCTTTAGCTACCTAATACATGTAGATGGGGGAGTCAACAAAGAAATTGCTAAGAAACTCCAAGAAATGGGGGTAGATGAAGTGTCTATGGCTTCAAATATTTTTGTTGGAAATCCATCTTATAATTTAAAGGAGATTAGTAATTATCTAAGCTGACCAGTAAGTATGAAAAAGAAGAAAATAGGATATTTTCCACGCCCTTTGATTAAGAATATAGCCTTTTTTGGAGATGCTGCCATAGCATCTTCCGATCCTGTGTATAAGGACGCATTTGAGATTGCTTCAGTCCTAGCAAAAGAGGGATTTACTATAGTGAACGGAGGTGGGCCTGGGGTTATGCAGGCTGCAACCTTAGGGGCAGAATCTGTAGGTGGTGAGACTTTAGCTGTAACTTTCTATCCGAAGAATGCTCCAGGTTTTGAGGGCCGGTATGTAGGCAATAGAGTTGATAAAGAAATTAAAACCAATAACTATATTGAACGAATGTTTAAGCTTTTGGAGCATGCAGATATGTTTATCATATTCAAAGGTGGGACGGGTACAATCTCTGAGTTTGGGACTGCATGGGTATTGGCAAAGCTTTACTACAGACACCACAAGCCATTTATCCTTTATGGCGACTTTTGGCATGAGATAATTGATGTGCTCAAAAGGAATATGAATATTGATCGGGACGAATTGGATGTCTTTGAGATTGTGGAGAAAAAAGATGATATTCTTTCGACTGTGAGAATGCTTGAGAAAAAGATATGGCGACATGATCATAGCAGATGCAGTGTTTGCAATGGCGAGGAGTGTGCATTTGTAAGATAAGGTTGGGTTGATGATGGATAGTTGAAGTAATCTAAATTAGACTTAAAAATGTATTTAGTAATTGGAATAGACAACAGATGACTTTTGACGATCTCCAAAATAAAGCAAACAAGATAAGGCAGGATATCATCAAGATGCTTATTGAGGCTGGGAGTGGCCACTCTGCTGGTCCATTGGGTGCTGCCGATATATTCACAGCACTTTATTTTTTGGTGATGAATATAGATCCAAAAAATCCAAATTGGGAAGAGAGAGACAGGTTGTTTTTATCCTGTGGCCATATTGCACCGGTGCTTTATGCTACTTTGGCCCATCGGGGTTTTTTTCCCCTTGAAGAGCTATCTACACTTCGGAAGTTTGGTTCGCGTCTTCAGGGTCATCCAGAGCGCAAAAGGCTTCCAGGTATAGAGTCTACATCAGGACCTCTTGGTTCGGGTCTTGCTCAAGCTTGTGGTTATGCCTATGCTGCTCGAATGGACGGTAGAAAATTTAGGATTTATTGTGTTTCCTCAGATGGAGAGCATCAGGAGGGAAATCACTGGGAGGCGGTAATGTTTGCAGGAAAAAATAATCTCTCAAACTTAACACTTCTTATAGACAGGAATAACATTCAAATTGACGGTTACACTGAGGAAGTAATGCCGCTTGAGCCCTTGGCGGACAAATATAGGTCGTTTAATTGGAGCGTATTGGAAGTTGATGGCCATAATATTGAAGAGATTGCGAACGCCTGTAGTCACGCCAGGGCAATATTTGAAAATCCCACGGTGGTTGTCTGCCATACAATTCCCGGTAAGGGTGTTGGTTTTATGGAAGGAAAGTTTGAATGGCATGGAAAGCCTCCCAACACAAGTGAGGCAGTTGAAGCCTTAAGCCAGTTAAGAACGTTGGGGGGAAAGATTAAAAGTGAGCATGAGTAAATTTAACGCGTATGTTAAATAAATCTTTGCACTTAAATGAAAAGATGTTTGAAGATGGTGCTGAGCAAAAGCCAACCAGGCATGGTTTTGGAGAGGGTTTAGTGGAGGCAGGGAGAATTAATGAAAGAGTTGTTGCTTTGTGCGCTGATCTTACTGAGTCAACCCGCATCATTGATTTCAAAAAAGAATTTCCTAACAGGTTTATTGAAGTGGGAGTTGCAGAGCAGGCTCTGGCGACAATTGCATCTGGAATGGCCTCTTATGGGAAGATACCATTTATTGCAAGTTATGCAGCTTTCTCACCCGGGCGCAATTGGGAACAAATAAGAACGACCATAGCTCTCAACGATGTTGCTGTAAAAATTGTTGGAGCCCATGCAGGGGTATCAGTAGGTCCTGACGGGGGAACACACCAGGCGCTAGAAGATATCGCTCTGATGAGAGCGATGCCTAATATGGTAGTAATTTACCCCAGTGATTTTTATGAAGCCAGGAAAGCAACTCTAGCAGTAGTAGACAATGGAAAGCCAAGTTACATAAGGCTTGCAAGAGAGGCTACGACTGTAATAACAACAGAAAAGACTCCTTTTGAGATAGGTAAAGCCTACATTTATTGGGAGAGCAAGAACCCTCAAGTTGCAATTATTGCCTCTGGACCTCTTCTTTATGAGGCATTGGTTGCCGCCAGGCAGTTGGATGAGATTGGTGTGGGTGTGGTGGTAGTTAATAATCCAACTATAAAGCCGCTTGACCAGCAGACGCTAGTTGATGTTGCTAGGATGTGCAAAGCGGTGGTGTCAGTCGAGGAACATCAGGTCAATGCTGGCTTGGGAGGAGCATTAGCCGAGCTTTTTGCAAAAAATTATCCTGTCCCGATGGAATTTATTGGGGTACAAGATAGGTTTGGAGAGTCTGGTAATCCAGATGAACTCCTGGGTCATTTTAGGCTTAAATCAAAAGATATAGTTGAATCGGTAAAAAAAGTAATTGCTCGTAAGGCTGCTGCAGGTGAGTCAAGTAGCTAGAAAAAATCGTTTTAGCCTGCCTTGCATCTACGAGTTAACTTCCTATATTGATTTCACTCTTCTAAATTTTTTTGTTTTCCTATCCATATTTGGTCTTAGAGATTTTGCCTTTTTTGGCAGTAGGTTTTGTGGATATAATTCATCAATGCGCTTGACTAGGGGCTTTTTCGAAAGAGACGTACTTAAAGTAGCGCCTAGTATGCTGGGCAAGCTGCTTGTTGTCAGAAAGGCTGGCAAGTTGGAGAAGAGGTTAATAACAGAAGTTGAAGCCTACAGAGGAGAAGAAGACTTGGCTTCTCATGCGAGGTTTGGAAAGACCAAGAGGAATCAAATTATGTATGCTACAGCTGGGGTTATCTATGTCTACCTGGTATACGGGATTTATTGGATGTTAAATGTGGTTACTGGTCAGAAGGGGGATCCTCAAGCGGTGCTCATAAGGGGATTAGATGGAATAAAAGGTCCTGGAAGGGTAGGAAAGTTACTTGGGATTGACAAAAGTTTCTATGGAGAGGATCTAACCAAAAGTGAAAGAATTTGGATTGAAGAAATCAGCGGTAAAATAGATGGAAAAATATTGAGATTGCCCCGTGTGGGAGTGGATTATGCAGGGGAATGGGCAAAGAAAAAGTGGAGATTTATGTTGGATCGATTTTAGTTTTGAAGTAGGGCTTGTCTATTTTGTTTACACTTTCTTGGGCTATCTTACCACATTATTTCTGGCGTGACCGAGTATATTTTCGAGACATTTCCATATTTATCCTTGTATCTTATGTTTACCCTTTCCTTTGTGGGGACAGTTACGAAAGTTTTTATGGGCTCCCAAGATCCTTCCTCTGAATTTCCATACCAGAGTTTCATCTCTACAACCTCCCCAAGTTTACTGCTAGCAATTGGGGCAATTACCATATTTTCTCCTTGCCGATAAGCCTTTAGATCTGCCTTAAAAAGGTCTGGATCAGTAGGCGAGGTGATTTCTAGTGTTGATATGATTTGGGCAAAAGTCTTGTCCCACTTGATAACATATTTGGCGATAGTCTCTGCCTTGAGGGAAGACAAAAAGGATTGGATTCCAACCTCTGTCCACAAAGTCTCGCCTTCGCACTGGCCCTCTCCTTTGGTGAAGAAATTAGGATGCTCATTTATCAGTGCAGATTTTGGACCTTTAAGTGTTAATGTAATTCTTCTGTCAAAGCGATAAAATTGGGCCACTCTTTCAAGCACCGCAGATCCACATGCCTCATCTTTGAGCTGTGCAAATATTTTGACATTGGTAGAACCCTTCTTGATTGTACTTTTCAGGTAGAAGGAGTCTTCTTCGATCCCAAAATCCCCGCGGGAGAGCATTTCCTGGTCCTGGAGCAAAGCTTTTATATTGCTAGTATCTGGATCTGTTAGATCATCTACTTTTACAAATATTGAGAAAGTTGAGGGCCTCCCAATCCCATCTTCTGTGATCAGAGCAACATCTTTTGGAAACTCGAAGGAGAATCCAAGTAGGCTGTTTGTGTATTTGTTTGTAAGATTGTCGGATGCAATAACAGTTGAGTTAGTAAAAGGGGTAGGGTAGCTATCTTTTGATTGTGTGGGAGAGGGTGTTGGGGAAATTGTATAGGGTTGAGAATTGTCCTTTTGAATCCTAAGTTCAGAAATTAAGGTTGATATAGCAATTATCGTGGCAAGAAGAAGAAAAATTAAAGTTGCCTTTTTGGATAATCTAGTGTGATCTGAGATTTTTTTGCTAAGACCAGAAATTATTTGCAGTAGATTATTCATTATTGACTATTTCCAATTGCAGTCTGGAACGCCGTCGGGCGATTGACTGTGAGTTTGCTTATCATAGTTATCTATTGATATGCACTCCTGTTGGGACATTGCTGAAAGGCAGTTTTTCGTTAGGTTTTCATCTTCGGCATTTGTGTCTGCGGGCAAACATCTATTAATTGTTGGGAGGCTTATTTTTGCCTTTGGAGTATATTTTGCCGATTCCATTGCAATTTTACGTTTTGTATTGAAATAGGAGATGAAAAATCCAATTAGGAAAATGGCACAAAATAGTATGATTGTAAGGAGAATATTTATAATTGCAAATGAACTGTACTTTTTTGGTCTTGTTTTTTTTGCTATTTTCTTTAGGTTCTCTATTTCGGACAAGTACCTTTCGTATTTTGATGTTTGGTTGGTGATTGTGTCTTGGGCAGTAGTTTCCATACAAATATTATACTTAATTTGGATGGGTTGTAATACTGGAAGTATTGATTTTGGTGTTGTTGTTGTGATATTTGGGTGCTAAATTAGAAAGATGAGTGCACTTCTAAAAGATACGATTCTGGAGATATTCAAAAACAGCCGTGGCATCTTAGCTACTGATGCTACTGAGGATACAATGGACAAAAGAATGTCTGATGTAGGCATTGTCCCTACTCCCGAGCTTAGGGTTAGATTTCGGGAAATATTGCTAACAACACCTGGGATATCAGAATTTATTGGGGGAGTGATTCTTAATGATGAGATTATTTCATCTGAGACTTCAGGAGGTATTTCGTTTGTTGAATTACTTAGCCAACAGGGGATTAAAGTGGGAATTAAAGTTGACAGAAAGACTCATGATTTTGCAAACTTTCCCGGTGAGAAAATAGCCGAGGGTTTGGACGGTCTGCGTGATAGATTCAAAAAATATAAAGACTTGGGAGCCTCGTTTTCCAAGTTTCGTGCGGTAATAAGAATAGGAGAGGGAATACCTACACAAGCTTGTATTGAATCAAATGCCGAGGTGCTAGCTAGGTATGCAGCCCTAAGTCAGGAATCAGAAATTGTACCCATTGTTGAACCCGAAGTGGTCATGGATGGCAGTCATCCAATGGAGAGGTGTATGCAAGTAACTTCAGCTGTGCTTCAGAATGTGTTTTTTTACTTGCAAAAACATAGAGTTGACATATCTGGGATGATACTCAAATCAAACATGATTTTGCCTGGTAAGGATAGCGGAATGGATGTGTCAGATAAAGAGGTTGCAATCACCACTCTAGAAGTATTAAAAAGAAAGGTCCCCGAAATCTTGCCTGTAGTGGTTTTCTTATCAGGGGGACAGAGCCCCGTTTCTGCAACCTCAAGGCTTAACGAGATGGCAAAAATTGGAGGCTTTCCTTGGAAGATATCTTTTTCTTATGAGAGGGCATTGGAAGGGCCGTCCCTTGAGATCTGGAAAGGATTGGAATCAAATGTAGATCTCGCGAGAAACGAGTTTCTTAAAAGAGCAAGGCTTAACTCTTTGGCGCTAGCTGGAAGATATGATTTACAGATGGAAAGAGATAATTCATAAATTAAGGCAGTAAGAACTTGTCTTTGATTGACCCGCCATGGATGGACTTGAACTTTTGACCATAGGAGATGTTGCAATGGATGTCTTTTTGGTTCCTAGTGAATCAGAGGCTGTTTGTCGGCTTGACAGCAAGGACTGTCTTATTTGTTTTTCCTATGGAGAGAAAATTCCGGTAAAAAGTTTGGAATACTCTGTTGGAGGCAATGCGGCAAATAACGTGGTTGGGTGCAGAAGACTGGGGGTCAGAGCTGGGTTGGTATCGACCCTTGGCGGAGATAGTGTTGGCAATCAAATTGTGGAGAAACTTGAACAAGAGGGTGTTGACATGACCTTTGTTGTCCAGCAACCGGAGGCACGTAGTAACTTTTCTACTGTCATCAATTACGGCGGGGAAAGAACGATTTTTAGTTACCATGCCCCCAGGTCTTATGAGTTTCCTTTGGCAATGGTTGCTGCACCTTGGGTCTATTTAACTTCTATGGGAGAATCTTTCCTGCCGTTTTACAATCATTTCAGCGAGTTTATGCGCAAAAATCCATCAATTAAGTTAGCTTTCAATCCGGGGAGCTATCAATTAAGGTCAGAAATCTCTGTCATAAAGCCAATTCTTGATTTGACGTATATTATCTATCTAAACCGAGAAGAAGCTGAAAGGATTACTGGATTTGGTGATTCTCATGGGAAGGAAAAGGAATTACTTACGGCCCTTTCGGGTCTTGGTCCAAAGATGGTAATAATCACTGATGGAGCAGCAGGATCTTTTCTTTATGATAAAGTTAGGGATAGTTACTACCGCTGTGGTATTTTACCTGTTGATGCTTATGAAAGGACCGGTGCAGGAGATGCGTTTGGTGCTGGGTGTTTATCAGCGCTAATTAAGGGAAAGTCTATTGAAGATGCACTTCTCTGGGGCACAGTGAATTCAGCCTCAGTCATAGGTTATGTAGGCTCTCAAAAAGGCCTTCTTAGGTTGGATGACATTGGGATCTGGATAGACAGAGCAATATCAAGTGGGGTTAAGGTGAAAAGTTTCTAGAGACAAGATTAATTCTTCCCTTGTTTTTATATATCCCAAACTTTGATCTTGGGATCTGCATCTGATGCAGAAGTAGATACATCTGGGCTAGGGGGTATTTCTCCTTTTTCTATAAGTTCTAATCTTTGTTTGATGGCGGCTTTGAGGGTTTCTTTAATAGATCCACCGGGAATTTCGCAAAGACCATCATCCCTGACATCGAGGGTTAGAAGCAATATCCCTTTTGGCTTATGTTCACCAACCGACTTACCTTCTCCTGTTGGCAAATATACCTGGAGTTCAGTGTATGGAAATGTTCTTTTCCATTGTTTTTCTACCATTTGCATTCTGAGTTCTAGGCTTATATTTTGAATATCATGTATTAATTCTTCTTGCGTCATATACCTTGGCTCTTCCTCATTGCTAATTGAATCTTGAGATCTTCTTAATTGTTCTAAAAGAAGAGCTATATTTTGCTCATTATTATCACCACTTTCCATTGCTCATATTTTCTTCTTCTTCTTCTTTGTCAAGTGTGCTACTATTTTTTTAGTATGAAAATTTTTGTATCTAGAAAACTGCCTGGTGGTGTTTTGTCCGTCCTTGATTCTTCTGGACATGAGGTAGTTTGCTCTGAATTTGATCGTCCACTCACGCAAGAGGAGTTTTTGCAAATGGCAAAGGGAGCTGACGGGGTGATATCTCTCCTTACTGACAAAATTAATGGCGAGGTTGTTGACGCAATAGGACCACAGCTTAGGATTGTCAGCAATTATGCTGTGGGATTTGACAATATAAACGTCCCGGAGTTAACCGAAAGAGGTATTGTGGTTGCCAATACTCCCTCCGATCAGGTAAATGAGGCGGTTGCAGAGCTTTCTTGGGCAATGGTTCTTGCCTTGTCAAGAAGGATTGTGGAAGCTGATGAGTCTGTCAAGCGGGGGGCATACTCTGGATGGGAACCATCAATTTTCTTGGGTCATAACATATCTGGGAAGGTATTGGGGGTTGTGGGTATGGGTAGGATAGGTTCGATGGTAGCTAGAATGGCACGAGGATTTAATGTAAGGGTGTTGTATTTTAAGCGTACTAGAGATCTTGAAGCCGAGAAAGAAACTGGTGCCGAATATGCTGACATGGATAGGCTTCTTGGGGAAAGCGACTTTATATCACTGCATGTTCCGTTGACAGACGAAACCCGTCATATGATGAATAAAGAAGCTTTTAATAAGATGAAGAAAGGTGCACTTCTTGTGAATACTGCAAGGGGACCCGTGGTTGACGAACATGATCTTGTTGACGCCTTAAGAAGCGGACAGTTGGGAGGTGCTGCACTTGATGTTTTTGATAATGAGCCAAATGTAAACCCCGAGCTTATTAATATGGAAAATGTGATCCTGACACCTCATATTGCTAGTGCAACATGGGAAGCCAGGATAGAAATGGGCAGACTTGCGGTGGATGCGATCCTGCTTACTCTGCGAGGGGAGAAGCCTAGCAATCTGGTCAATCCTGAAGTATGGGATCATAGAAGGCAGTAATTTTTCCCTGATTTAGTAGAAATTGCCTAGAGGTTATAATATCTTCATGCGTCTTTCATTTAAAAAAAGATCTCGCCTAGGTGATGTGGATGACTATGAAGATGATCAAGAGGAATCCGCTTCCATTGTATTGGATAGGCGGAGGAAGCCTGATGACAAAGACTTCAAGGATTTAAGATCAGAGAATCGCCGATCTAGGAAACTTTTGCTAAAACCATGGGGGAGGAGGGAAAGATTTATTGTTTTGGTACCATTTGTGGTCTTGTCTTTGATATCGGCGGTTTTAGGTTTGTCGTCCCGTAGGTGGAAGGTGGGGGGTTTTCCTGCAATTACGCCCGGAAGCTTTAAGATCCCCAAATTTGTAAGCGATAGAAAAATTGTTATGGATGAGAAAAATGAAGATCTTAAAACGGCTAAAAAAGCAAAGGAAGAGTTTCTTAATTTAACATCAAGTCTTACTGGTATTTATGCCCTCAGTGTTGTTCGGCTGGATAATGGCTTTACTTATGGGGTAAATGAAGATACGAAAATTACTGCTGCCTCTTTGATTAAGCTACCTGTTATGGTTAGCCTATATGTTGAAGCCGAAAAAGGATTTGACCTGGATCAAAAATATGTACTCAAAAATGATGATAAAGTTGGTGGATCTGGGAGTTTATCAAGGAAGCCAGCTGGTTATGAGATTACTTACCGCAATCTCATCTCTTTGATGGGAAAGCAATCGGACAACACGGCCTATAATATAGTTAGGAGGACACTTGGGGATGAGAAAATTAATGCACTCATCACAAAAGCTGGAATGGCTTCGACATCACTTTCTAAAAATATAACCACTGCATCTGATATTTCCCGATTTTTTGAAAGTCTTTGGAAGGGAAATCTAATCTCCGAGAAGTCTAAAGAGGAGATGCTAGGTTATCTTACCGATACACTTTTTGAAAGTTGGTTGGCTGCGGGAATTCCTGAAAATATTCCCTTTCCACATAAATACGGTCGAGAAGTTCATGTTGTAAATGATGCTGGTATAGTAAGGGGTGAACATCCGTTTGTGATGGTAGTACTAAGTGAAGGAGTCATTGATAAACAGGCAGATGAAGTTTTCCCCAAGATTGCAAAGTTAATCTACGAAGTAGAAAAATAGTATCTTCCTTTTTTGTATGCAAACTAGGGGATTGGTTTTTGGCTGTCAAAACTACTCCAGGCTTCATCCAATATTTGCGGCTTTTTGTTTTGGGAGATTATCTTTTCTACTTGTTCCTTGGTGCAAGTATAGCTAGGCTTGTTGTTTTCTAGAAACCACTCCATTCTTATCGGGCATCCATTACATGCAAGCGTTCCCGTATAGGGGCAAATTGGTAGCCTTACAAGTCCTGAGGGCACTGACCATTCGATACTTTCTTGATCTAGTAGTAGTGCGCTCATTATTTTATTAAATATTGGTGAGGCGCCAGTTACTCCTGAAGCAATTCTGCTCATTGGGGTGTTATTGTTATTGCCAACCCAGACTGCAACCACATACTTTTGGTTATACCCAATTGTCAAGTTATCCCTCAGGTCATTGCTGGTTCCGGTCTTGACAGCCACCTCAGGATGTTTGGGGATTACCAGTTGGGAGTTGATTCCAAATGCGGGTGCCCGGGCGTTGTTATCTTTTAGTATGTCTGTGATTATAAAGGCAACTGCGGCTGAGATAACTTGATCCTGTCTACAGCTTGAAGTAGTGTTTAATGACAAGGATGAGCTAGTGGCACTTGCGATTTGAGTAAAAGGAATATTTTCTTCAGGGCAACTGAAATTCTCAATAATTTTGCCATCGGGGGTTTTAATCTTTAGGATTGTTATCATTTCTGGTTTTTTTCCGTAGTTGGCGACAGTTGCGTAGACATAAGCAAGGTCTAAGAGCTTAACCTCACCTCCACCCAATGTTAGCGAAAGTCCATATTTCTTGGGGTCATTCCAGGTGGTAATTCCCATTTTTCTGCCCATTTCTATCATATTTTTCACGCCGTAGCTGTTTAGCACCCTAACAGCAGGAATGTTTCTTGATTCAGCGAAAGCGCTTCTGAGTGTCAGCTTGCCGCGATAGCCTCCTTCATAATTTTTTGGTGTATAGGGCTGCTGGTTTGGTATGATAAAAGTTACCGGGCTGTCGTCAAGGATGCTTGCTGGGGTGTAGCCATTTGAGAGAGCGTAGGCGTAGTTTACAATTTTTATTGATGAACCCGGTTGCCGCAGTGACACTGTAACATTTACGTTCCCATCATTTTCCTGGTCAAAGTAGTCTTTTGAGCCGACCATTGCGAGTATCTCTCCAGTTTGAGGATCTAGTACTACAGCTGCACCGTTTGTTACATTGAGCTTTTTTAGCTTTTCGACTTCTTCTTTAACTACAGACTCGGCAAGTTTTTGGATATTGTAATCCAGGGTTGTTATCACTTCTAACCCACCGCGCAGAATCATCTCCTGCCCGTATTTTTTCTCAAGGATGTCTCTTACAAACATTACAAAGTGAGGGGCCTTGATATCAACTTTGTTTGGTGCATATTTTATTGGCTGGCTTTCAGCTTCTTCTTTCTGTTTTTTAGTAATGAACTTATTTTCTTCCATTAGTCTTAGTACCTCACGTTGGCGTTCGATAGCTTTTTGGGGAGTTGGCCCAAAGGGAGAATATTGAGTGGGACTTTTTGGAATTCCGGCAAGAATAGCCGCCTCAGCAAGTGTGAGATTTTTGACATCCTTCCCAAAGTAGAGCCTTGCTCCTTCCTGGATTCCATACGCTGTAGATCCATATCCAACTTCATTCAAATACATTTCTAGGATCTTATCTTTGGAAAATGCCTTTTCGATTCTTACTGCAAGGACAATCTCCTTTAACTTTCTGGTAAGCGTTTTTTCGGGGGTCAAAAGGGTGTTTTTTATAAGCTGTTGAGTTATTGTTGAACCACCTGTTAGTTCACCCTTTTTGATGTTTTTGTATATTGCCCTTAGGATTCCCCTTAAAGAAAAACCATGATGATTGTAAAACTCTGCATCTTCAATGGCTAAAGTTGCTAGGATAACGTGCCGGGGGATTTCAGACAGTTGTATTGGAGTTCTGTTGTAATCCTTGTAAACTGTGTATAAAAGTATTCCATTTCTATCATAGATCTTTGTGGAGGAGGGGGGTTTTCGAGTATTAAGATTTTCGGCGGTAGGGAGGTCTTTGAGGATAAGTTTCCAAAATAGGAAAGAAGGCATAAGCAGTAAGGTAGCTAGTAACAAAAGAAGAATAAAGTAGGGGCGAATTTTTACTTTCTTTATGACTTTTAATTTTTTGGCTCGACCTCCTTTTTTTGGTCGGATAGCCGCATCTTGCAGGGTTTTGTAAATTTTTTTGGCAATTCTGGCGGGAAAGATTAGGATTCTTAGTAGGTAAGCTAGCAGAATTTCAGTTACTTTCCGCACAAAGCCGATGGTTCTGGTTGCCCGAGAGAATATTTTTTGTTTTCCTTGTTTGAGGAGACTAATCGTAATTTTGAAGCGCCTGATTAGGTGTTTGGGGAGATCAAGTGTTATTGTTAGAAAGAGACTTATTGTATAGTTTATGAGGTTTTTGGCAACCGTTCTCACAAAGTATCCTGTAATAAATGATGCAAATACTAAGGCAACAAGAAGAAAATAGAATGGCTTTCCAATAAGCGAGATCAGCCTTAGTATAAATTTAAGGCCTTGAAAGATTTTTTTTAGGGTCAGGTATTCATTTGTCTTACTTGCAGTCACTGATTTTATATACCTATATTTTATCAGAGAGCGAGACTATTATTAAGAAGTATTATTGACAGTATTTCTAATTAGGGTTATCTATATAAAACTCTGCCTCAGAATCGTAAATTTTTAGGCTTGATATCATTTTGTTTAAATTATTGACCTCTTCTGGCAGGCTAGTTGTAGCAACAAGCTTATATAGCCAACCGCCTTTTTTTACAAGAATGGTGGTTATCACCTGGTCTTGAGTCTTGGACTCAATCTCAAAAGCCGCGAAGTTTGAAATGTGGGTCTTCTTTAGCTTAGTATTTTGGTCTAATGCTACCGTCTCATTAGGGGAGATATCTTTTGTTTTTGTTTGGTAATAAGCAAGCACCTCCTGCATTGACCTAACATCTACTAAATCTATTTGTAGAGTTGATACATCTTCACCGGAAATCTTTTGGAATTTGACATTTTCATCAGTACCAAGGGTAATTCTTGAATAATCGTTTGGAACCTCGATACTATAAAAGTATTTTTTATTGGTGTATATTTGGCTTTGTTGGATGGCCTGCCCTGTAAGGGGTGGTTCTTGAACTACCGTTTGGATACTGGGGGGATTGTTTTTCCTCATTTTCAGCCTTAAATAGGCAAAAAAGACGGCAAGGATAATTATTACAGCGACGACAAAGAAAAGTACTTTTAATTTACCTCTTTCTAGTTTCTGGGGAGTTGTGGTTGAATTTTCTGCCTTTATGATAGGTCTTATTCTTTGTTTTTTAATCGCTGGGGCCGTGGAATCTTCTAAAGGTTGCGGCATATCTCTAGCATCTTTATCCATCAACCTATATTAACACACTTATGGTTGGTCCTTCTTAATTGGATAGCTTATTGTGGCAGATTGAGATGCAATTGGTATTTGACAGTCAAGACAGACCATTGACCCCAGAGGGTCAAAAATGACGTTTTGAGATCTTGTCTCTATGTTTTCTGGAGGTGTCGAATCTGAGGCAAAAGCTCCAGTTGTTTTATCAAACTTGATATCTACTCGTGAGGTGTTAGGTTCTGATGGAACGGTGCCTGCGAGGAAATATTCATATCTTGTCGGGCAATTATCGCTTACTCCTGCGATAGGTATTGTTCCGGTGGTTGTACAAATTTGTGCACCTACCACACTTTTAGGCTGGGAAGGATAAGCGTGCCCTGAGTCTTTGGGGCTATATTTCCCCTTTTCGGCAGCATCTAATGCATATTTTATTATCTTGTTCCAAATGGGGGAAGCTCCGGATACTCCTGACACAGCTCCTCTCATTGGGGTATTATCATTGTTGCCGACCCAGGTGAGAACAAGAATATGTGGAGTATAACCTATTGTCCAGTTATCCTTGAAGTCATTTGTGGTACCTGTCTTTACTGATACTTCACTGTGTCCTTTGACATTGAGATATGAGCTTTCTCCAAAAACCATAGATCTTGAACCGTTGTCGGACAAGATGTGGGACACGATGTAGGCTACATCTGAATCAACGACTCTTTCACCAGATAGCTCCATTTCTTGAAAGTTATTCTCTTTTAATACATTTCCTCTCCAGTCCTCGATCTTGATTATTGGGTTTAGGTCCTGGCGAATGCCACTATTTGCAAGGACGGTAAATGCAGTTGCCATTTCAAAGGGTTTGACTTCGCCTCCTCCAAGAGTAAGAGACAGACCATAGTTATTTGGGTCCTTGAAGGATGAGATCCCCAGTTTATTTGCAAAGCTTATAAAATTATCAATGCCATTTAGAGCCAGAACCCGGACAGCTGGCACATTAAGGGAGTTTGCTAGGGCATATCTTGCTTGGATTGCACCTCTGTACTGTCCATCGTAATTTCTTGGGCAATATTCCTTTTGTCCAGCAACCTTAAAGCAGGTTGGAATATCAGCCAAAACAGTAGAGGCAGTGATCTTTTTATCCTGGATTGCTAAAGCATAATTGATTGGCTTTATCGAGGATCCTGGCTGGCGGTTTGCGAAGATAATATTTACCTTTCCGTCCTCGTCGGTTGCATCGTAGTCTTTTGAACCAACCATTGCAAGGATCTCGCCACTTTTTGGTCTCACAACTAAAGCTGCACCATTACCGACTGAGTATTTTTTGAGCTTTGCCACCTCAGTGGCCACAGCATCTTGGGCAAAATTCTGAAGCTCAAGATCTAAAGTGGTAGTTACTCTAAGTCCTCCCCGCTCAACGGTTTCCTCCCCGTATTCTTCGGATAAGATCTGACGTACCCAGAGAGAGAAATGTGGTGCCAGCAACCCTTTTTGCTTGGAGTAGGTGAGAGGCTCCTCTTCCGCCTTTTTTGCATCTTCTTGGGAAATGTATTTGTCTTCTACCATCCTCTGAAGAACTAGCCTTTGCCTTTCTTTTGCATATTCAGGGTGTGCGCCAAATGGGGAATATGTAGATGGAGCGGCCGGAAGACCCGCTAAAAGTGCTGCTTCTGCAAGACTTAGGTCATAAGCGCTTTTGCCAAAGTATAGTTCGCTTGCAGCCCCGATTCCATAGGCTGTTGATCCATAAGGAATCTGATTTAGATATAGTTGGAGTATCTGATCTTTATTGTATATGGATTCGACGATTAAGGTAAGCACAAATTCCCGAATTTTCCTTTTGATTGTCCTTTCTGGAGTCAGGAGTGTATTTTTGACAAGCTGTTGAGTTAGCGTGGAACCTCCTTCAAGTTTTCCTTTGAAGATGGTTTTATATATAGCCCGTGATATGCCTGTTATTGAGACACCATAGTGTTTGTAGAAGTCTTTGTCCTCAATGGAGATGGTTGCTTGTTTGACATAGACGGGCAGACGACTGATTTCAATTGGTGTACTTCTCTTGTCTGCATAAATCTCGTATAGCAAATTTCCGTTTCGGTCAAATATTTTTGTGGATATTGGTACCCCTTCTTCGCTAAGTTTTGTAGGCAAGGGCATATCCCAGAATAGCCATGTTGAAATTAAAAGTAAGGTTCCAAAATATAGTATTTTCTTGATTATACGGATTTTTTTCTCAACAGGACTTTGGCTCCTGTTTTTCTGACGGCGTACCTTTTTATTGGTTTTCTTGTATGTCAACTTGAAAATTGATACCAAAAGGTTATTTGCCGCCTTTTTTGAAGGTTTCTTGAGGTAAGTACTTTTTCTGGTCATCTTCTTACACCCAACAGCCTTGAGCCTATTAAAAAGTTATCTGGGATTGCTTTTCGTGGCTGAGGGTGTATTGCAATTATACCAGCTAATATTGTACATTGGTAACTGCAATAACTTGTTTGTTAGGTGCATATAATTAGTCGGATGCCAAACACTAAAAAGTCTAGCAAAAATACCTCCAAAATTAGGCTGGCAGCAACTTTGACTGAAGGATGGGGGGTGGCATCAGCCAGAAGTGCCGTAATTGCGGGGACAATCATTTTACTTGTGGCCCTTTCATTTTTTTCTTATTTGGTTTGGATAACTGGTAGTTTTATAGAAGGTGGGAGGGGCAAAACTGAAGGCATAGATATCCAGCCAACAAATTATCCATTACAGAAGAAATTGCCTGCCTCTTTTCCTACCGAGTTTCCGATCTATGACACTGCAACCTTGCAGGATAGCTGGACCACCCAAAGCGCGGGTATCACGGGAGTTTCCGTGGTTTGGCTAACAAACGAGCCCTTCCTTAAGGTATTTAATTTTTACTTTACAGAGCTTAGTTCCAAGGGATTTAAGGTTGAAGTATTGTCGAAGACGAAGACTTCCAGTACTCTCTCATTTCTTAAGGACAATGTAAGTGGTTTTGTGGGTATTTCTGAATCAGACGGAGAAACTTCAATATCGGTGACATTGGGGATCAAAAATGCAAATTGATAGAAATCTAGAGAAACTTGAGTGTTGGAGTATTCTTGATCAAGATATCAGGGAGTTGCTTTTGGAGTCTTATCGACTGGCACAGATGTCCAGTAAATGGAAGGATGAATTTCATGATTATTCATTTATTGTCTTTCCTGCCGCAAAAGCGTACGAAGGATATCTTAAGAAGTTGTTTCTTGATATGGGGTTTATCACAAAAGAAGACTACTGGGGAAAGAGATTTAGAATAGGAAAAGCGCTTAATCCATCACTGGAAAAAAGACTTCGTCGCAAAGAAAGTGTCTATGATAAGATTGTCGAGTTTTGCGGAGATTCTAGGCTTGCGGACGAACTTTGGGATGTATGGAAGAATTCAAGGAATTTAATCTTTCATTGGTTTCCAGATGAGAAAAATAATTTGAATTACAATGAGGCCATTGAGCGGTTGCAGAAGATTGTTGATGCTTTTGACAACTCCTACCGAGTGTGTAGAATAAGATAGAAATCATGTCTAAACAAAAAGATGCAAGTAAGGTGGAAATTATTAAAAACGTCAGTGTTTACGTCTGCTTTCTTTTTATAGTCTGGGGACTTTATAGGTCTTTACTCAAACTTCCCGACGAGGTAGAAGAACTGTTTATCAAACCTTTTATATGGCTTGCTCCTTTGGTGTTTCTTCTTAGAAAAGAACGAAAGGGATTGGCGTCACTTGGAATAACAGGGAAAAATCTTTTTCCTGCCATTTATTACTCGCTTGGATTGGGTATTCTTTTTGCTTTTGAGGGTTTTTTGATCAATTTTTTGAAGTATAAGGGAGGAGATTTTTCTGCAAACATAGGTTCCAACCCCTTTGTTATTGGGTTGGGCCTGTCATTTGCCACAGCAGTATCCGAGGAAATATCATTTAGGGGGTATGTCTTTGGAAGGATTAAACATGTGCTTGGAAACGAAATGACAGCCAATTTGCTTTCTAGTTTTATTTGGGCATTAATACATATTCCAATTACTGTCTTTTGGTGGAAACTTTCATTTTCTGAGACAATTGGATATTTGACACTAACTTCAATATTTGGGGTGGGATCATCTTTTATTTTTGCGAGGACTTCAAATATCATCTCATCAATTTTGCTTCATGTTATGTGGCAGTGGCCAATAGCATTGTTTAGATAGGTTTGTTTGACATTTTCTTGGCTTGAATTTACTATTTAATGGCCCAGATGTTAAGAAAAATAGCTTTTGGTATTGCAATTGTCATTTTTGCTGGCTCAATACTTCTTGTTTCAATATTAAGAACAGCAGCTGTCAGATACGAATTCAGCCGTGCTATTACCCCAACACGGGTGACAGACGAAATATTTATTGATTATTATCTTGCTTATCCGGGAAAGGTGCTACCGGACTCGGTACTTTGGCCACTTAAAGCACTAAGGGATAGACTGTGGCTGTGGATTACTACAGATGGAAATAGGAAGGCTGACCTTCTTCTTCTTTTTGCTGATAAAAGGTTAGCTGGAAGCCTGGAATTGTTTGATAAGGGGAAGTTCGAAATAGCTTACGCGAGCCTTGAGAAGTCTCAGATGTATCTTTCAGAGGCAAGCTTACAGGCTAAGAAAAACAAAGAGAAACAGCTTGATACCAGAGAATTTAATTCGCGTCTTGCTAAGGCATCTCTAAAGCATTACCAGGTTATGGGTAGCCTAATATCAAAGGTACCAGATGATGCAAAGCCAGAAATTATTAAGTTGCAGAACGTACCCAGAAAAGTATTTGAAGACGTAAGAAACAGGCTTTTAGAGATGGGCGAGCAACCCCCAGAGAACCCCTTTAATTGGCAGTAATTTGCTCAAATTGTGCAATTTAGCTTGATGCCGTTTCCATTAGGCAATTTGTTTAGTTAAGCTGTTTACCGTAAATATTCCGCGAGCAAAATTTAAGTGATCTTGAAGGAGATTGGGTTGATATATTTTGTGTTATTTTCTAGCAGTTGACAAACTATTTGTAGCGTTTAATTATTACATCTGTCACTATTGGTAGTGTTTTTTATTTACACGAGTGAAAATTTGTAATTATGATCTTTAGGTGGTTATGAAATGTCCTTTTTGTGGCAAGGGTGGAACCGAAGTTCTTGAATCCAGAGTTGCAGATGGAGGGAAAGAGATAAGAAGACGTAGGATTTGTACCAAGTGCAAGAGGCGCTTTACAACTTATGAATCAGTTCGCGGAAGTACAATCATGGTGGTGAAGAAGGATGGAAGACGCGAGGCATTTGATAAAGAGAAAATAAAAAGGGGGATCTTGAGGTCGGTTGAGAAAAGACCAATATCGATGGAGTTGGTGAACCGAATTGTAGATGACGTTGAAAGAGACATATTAAAAAAGCAGACAGAAGAGGTATCGTCAAAGGAAATTGGAAGGTCAGTTTTAGCTAAGCTTAAGAAAATTGATAAAGTTGCATGGCTGAGATTTGCTAGCGTTTATCTTGAGTTTGAAGATTTGAAGGATTTTGAAAGGCTAATACGTTAAAAGACAAGATGAAAATAAAAAATAAAAAACAAATTAAGTTGGAGGACTTGCAGTTTACTCCCTATGATGAGGTTAGGAAGACTGTAGCAGAAAAAGCAGGCAGAAGACCATCTATTCCAGGTCTCCCGAAAGGATCGTGGAGCGAGCAATCACTAAAAGTTCTTTCTGAGAGATACTTGATGAAAGATGAAGATGGTAACGTTGTTGAAACACCGGAGCAAATGTGTTGGAGAGTTGCATGGGAAATGGCTTCAGCCGAGGTTATTTGGGGAGCAACAAAGAAAGATGTTGAGTTGAAAGCTCAGGAATTTTACAAAATGATTGTTTCTTGCGAGTTTTTACCAAACTCCCCAACGCTTATGAATGCAGGTACGGGCAACAACCTTCAATATTCAGCTTGCTTTGTAATTCCAGTTGATGATTCCTTGGTGGGAATTTTTGATGCGATTAAGTATCAGGCACTAATTCATCAGACGGGGGGAGGAACAGGATTTTCATTTAGCAGATTGCGCCCGAGCGGTTCCATCGTCAAGTCGAGTAGAGGAGTTGCATCGGGACCTGTTTCTTTTATGAGAATTTTTGATGCTGCTACAAATGAGATTAAACAAGGTGGAAAAAGAAGAGGTGCTAATATGGGTATTTTAAGAATTGACCACCCAGATATTATGGAGTTTATTCACTGCAAAGATAGCGGTGGAATTACAAATTTTAACATCTCTGTTGCGGTAACCGATGATTTTATGCAGGCTTTAGAGAACGATGGAGATTATGATCTATTTGCTCCTCGCACCGATAGCGCGGGGACAAGAAGGGAAGTGGTGGGCAAGCTTTCGGCAAGAAAGGTCTGGGATGAGATAGCCCAAAGTGCTTGGAAAACAGGGGATCCAGGGCTTATTTTCATTGATAGGATTAATCAGGGGACATCAAATCCGGTTCCGTCACTGGGGCCGATTGAATCCACTAATCCGTGCGGAGAGCAGCCTCTTTATCCATTTGATTCTTGTAATTTGGGAAGTGTATTTCTTAATTATTTTGTGGTTGATAAGGGAGGCAGAAAAGATGTTGATTGGGAAAAGATCAAAAGGGTGGTCAGAGTTGCCACTAGGTTTATGGATAATGTCATTGAGATGAACCCGTACCCGCTTGCTCAAATTCGCCAGACATCGTTAGCAATTAGAAGAATTGGGATTGGGGTTGGGGGCTTTGCGGATATGCTTATCGATTTGGGAATTCCATACGATAGTGAAGATGCGCTAGATCTGGGGGAGAAGATAATGAAGGTAATTAGAGAAACTGCGGAAGAGACTAGTCAAGAGCTTGCCAAAGAAAGAGGGGCATTTCCGCTGTGGCGTCAGAGTATCTACAAAGATGGCAAACTCAGACGAAACTCTACTGTGACTACAATTGCTCCAACCGGCTCAATATCAATTATTGCTAATGCCTCAAGTGGGATAGAGCCAATCTTTGCAATTGCATACCAACATATAGTGAAGGATAAAAGCTTGGATCGGACGCTTACTTTTATTAACCCCAGGTTTGTCGAAGCTGCTAAGAGAGGCGGTTTCTGGAATGAGAGGGTGGAAAAAATTGTGACTGAGCAGGGTCATGTTAGAGATGTCTTAGAGGTCCCAGAGGACGTAAGAAAAGTTTTTGGCACTGCGCATGAGATTCATCACGACTGGCATATCAGGATGCAGGCTGCGTTCCAAAAACATACTGAAAATGCGGTAAGTAAAACTATAAACATGAGAAATAGTGTTACTGTTGATGATATAAAGAAGGCTTATATGTTGGCATGGAAAATGAACTGTAATGGAATCACAGTATTTAGGGATGGCTGTAAAGACTCTCAGGTTCTGAATTTGGGGGTAAATAATGACAAGAAGGTTTCTACCCCAAATGCTATTGGGTTGGAGACGGGCGAACCGCTCAAAGAAAGGCCTGAAGTTGTGGAGGGGGCAACGTATAGGGTAAAGACGCCAGTCGGAACAGCTTTTGTCACCATAAATCAGGATAGTCATGGGCAGCCGATGGAAGTTTTTATAAATGTGGGGAAGGCCGGAAGTGATGTTACTGCTATGGCCGATGCTCTTGCTCGTACAATCTCGGCCACACTTCGTTTTCGGGGAAGTCTAAGCCCGTTGGATAGAGCAAAGGAGATTGCCCTACAGTTGGCGGGAATCGGTGGTAGAAGATCAGTAGGATTTGGACCAAATAAGATTCTTTCTCTGCCCGATGCTGTTGCATATGCACTTTCAAATCATTTTGGTTTTCGCGTTAATGGTTTTTTAAACAAAGAAGTTCAAGAGAGTTTGGCATATGATGGTTCTGGGAACGGAAAGAGTTTCTTTGTAGCAACTGAGAGGAACAATGGTCGGGTGGATACTTCTCAGAAAAACTATGCTGGACTTGGCAATCCAGGGATGGATATTGGCATTGCCGGCGAATTACTACAAAAAGAGGGGTTAGGAGATATCTGCCCATCTTGTGGAGCAACCTCATTAGTCTTCCAGGAGGGTTGTAATAAATGCTACTCATGTGGTTACTCAGAATGTTAACACATTTTCTTACTCCAGTAGTTGCGGAGAAATTCTGGCTTTTGACTGTCAATTTGTAATACTTACATGATATTGTCGGATAAAGACATTGTAAAAAAGATCAAGGACAATCTTATCAAGATCGAACCATTTATCAGGTCGAATGTCCAGCCATCCACTGTTGACCTGACCCTGGACTCTAAGATAAGGATCTTTGAAAATCATACGGTAGGAATTGTGGATATCAAGAAGAAGCAGGATATATCAGTGTTGGTTGATATGGGGAAGAAAGGTTGGTTTATTCTTCATCCCGGGGATTTTATCCTTGGGTCAAGTGTTGAAAAGATTTCTTTACCTGCAAATATTGCTGCTAAACTGGAGGGGAGAAGCTCGCTAGGGAGGATTGGGCTTATTATCCATGCAACGGCCGGATATGTTGACCCTGGCTTTAGCGGTAGGCTGACTTTTGAGATATCAAATATCTCCAAGCTGCCGATTAAGCTGTATGCAGGGATGAGAATAGCTCAGATTGCTTTTTATCTCATGTCTTCTGAGGTTGAGAGGGTGTATGGCAGTAAATCCCTTGGAAGCAAATATCAGAATCAGGCGGATGCGACCTCGAGTAAGATATGGGAAGATTTTAAGAGGAAATGAAGTAATATGAAGTTTATTCTAGTATCGGGAGGAGTTTTGTCTGGCTTAGGAAAGGGAGTTACCGCTGCCTCAATTGGATTGCTCCTTAAATCACGAGGTTTTCGAGTTACTGCTGTAAAGTGTGATATGTATTTAAATATTGATGCAGGGACAATGAATCCTCTGGAACATGGAGAGGTATTTGTTACCCATGACGGACTGGAGACTGATCAGGATCTTGGTCATTATGAAAGGTTTCTGGGAGAAACATTGACCAGGTCAAATTACTTAACCAGTGGGCAAATATACAAAAGTGTTTTAGATAAGGAGAGGGCTTTGGAGTATGGAGGAAAGTGTGTAGAACCATACCATCACATTCCCCCGGAGATAATTGATAGATGGAAGCTAGCCGGTAAGGAGAATAAAGCTGAAATTGTGATTGTTGAATTGGGAGGGACAGTTGGCGAATACGAGGGAATGCTTTTTTTTGAAGCGTTAAGGAGGCTTAAGTTATCAAGACCCAACGATGTTTGCCTTGTGCATGTTGGATATTTGCCTTTGCCACCCTCAATTGGAGAGTTGAAGTCAAAGCCTCTTCAGCAGTCTGTTAGTTTTCTAAACTCTTTAGGGTTGCAACCAGATTTTATAGTTGGACGTGCGGAAAGGGAAATTGACCAAAAACGTAAGGAAAAGATTGCTCTCGCGTCAGGGCTTTCACCAGATAATATTTTTTCTGCACCTGATGTGGACAGTGTCTACATGGTCCCCAATGTACTTAGAAAGCAGGGAATGGACAAGAAAATAGTGGCTAGATTAGGACTGAAACCAAGATCCACGGTAATCTCTGGGTGGGAAAAGATGGTTGGGAGGATATCAAGGTCAACAAAAAAAGTTCCAATAGCTATTGTTGGGAAGTATCAAAAGACCGGCGATTATATTTTGGAGGATAGCTATGTTTGTGTTGTTGAGGCGCTAAAGCACGCGGGTTGGCAATTTGGGGTAACTCCAGAGCTTTTATGGGTTGATTCCCAGCAGGTTGAGGGTCTCAGTTATGATAAAATTGGAAAGGTTCTGGGGGGCGCTTGGGGGATAATTGTGCCGCAGGGATGGGGATCGCGGGGTGTTGAGGGAAAGATAAAAGCGGTTGAGTTTTCAAGAGAAAACAAGATTCCTTATCTAGGTCTTTGTTTTGGTATGCAGATGGCTGTTATAGAATTTGCAAGAAATGTTTTAGGGCTTGAAGGTGCGAATTCCACCGAAGTTGACCCAATGACACGTCACCCAGTGGTCGACATCTTACCTGATCAAAAAAAGAATATTGCACATAAGGAATTTGGCGGGACGATTAGGCTTGGTGCGTGGCCGTGCTTGTTGAAAGAGGGGAGCCTGCTTTCCGCGGTCTACAAGAAGTATGGGGGTAGTTTAAAAAATGTTTGGTATAAACCAAACCCGCGCTATAATGCTAAACATACCTCTGCCAGAGTGGTTTACGAACGTCACAGACACCGTTATGAATTTAGCAACAAATACAAGGCGGCTTTTGAAAAAAGAGGTATGGTTTTTTCTGGTATGTCACCCGATAGAACCCTAGTTGAGGCGATAGAGCTTAAGGATCACCCATTCTTTGTAGGTACGCAATTCCACCCTGAGTATGCAAGCCGTCCTCTTGCTCCTCACCCAATTTTCCTTTCGTTTGTAGAGCATATTTTATTGCTAGGTAAGGGCAAAAATTTTTTAGGTAAAAATTGATATACAAGTTTTCAGATTGATACATTGAGTTTTGGCCTTTTTTTTAGTATTTTTAGATGAGTATTGGGCTTTAGTAAGATTCGGCTGGAGCTGTTATGTTGGCTGCCCAAATCTGGAAAGGATTGGAAATTGGCTCCTCTCGGAGCTAATGACCACACAATGGCTTCGGCTGAATCTTTCTGAAGCCCATCTATGTTTTAAGGTAACTAGTAGCAAACGTTTACTGGCTTTATGGCAGTTTATACTAAAAGGGGTGATTCGGGAGAGACAAGTCTTTATTCGCAAGCTAAAGAGAAAAGAGTTTCAAAAACGTCTCGTGTCATTTCTGTAATTGGAACAATTGATGAAGTCAACAGTTTTATTGGGTTAGTTGCCTCCATTACAGAAGATAGAAATCTAATAAAGACTCTTCAGGGAATTCAGTCAGATTTGCTTGCCATTGGTTCGATAATTGCCGGGTCCGATCTTAGGTTAGATCAAAGAAGGGTAAATTTCTTTGAGAAGGAGATAGATAAGATGGAAAGCCAGCTTCCTTTGCTTAAGAATTTTATCCTTCCTGGAGGTACTCCTACAGCTGCAAACTTGCAGTATTTGAGGTCTCTCGTGCGTCGGGCTGAAAGGAGTGTCGTTAGGCTACGTGTTTATAATCAAGACAAGGCTCTTGGTCTTATCATGCAGTATTTGAATAGACTTTCGGACTATATCTACACTTTAGCGAGGTATGAGAACTTCAAAAACGGGGTCTCGGATATTATCTGGAAAGACAATAGTCGCAAGCGTTGATCTCTGATGACCACTTTGGCCTATTCTTATTTACTTTTTGGATGATAGAATGTTTATGGCATGGCAAATGTTGAAGCTACCGAATCATTAAGCAGTATAGAAGCTCCTCCTCTGGTGGAGACGGGAGAAAACCCCCCCACTGGTTTGGGTAGTCAATCGACTCAGACCAAGCCCCCGGTGCAGGTGAGGCAACCAGTTGGAACATTTGTGTCAGCTGATAAGGGCAGCCAAGCTCAAACTGTCACCATTCCTGCTGATCCTGCCCAGCTTTCAATCTGGGCAAAAGGAAATCCTGTTAATGCTTTGACTTGGCTTGCTAATTTTTGGCTAAGAATTATCAAGAAGGCTTTAAGTATCGGAGCAAGGATAATAACTGCCCAGTCAATTAAAATTCCAGTTTCTGATAGCTCTACGTCAGGATTGGAACAGTCATCTCTTGAAACACAGCCTGAACTAGACAAGCATGAAGAAGGAAATAAATCTGGGACAACGCCTGTTGATGTCAGATAAGCCTTCTTTTGGGTTGAGGTATATAAGTACTAAACCTTCTTAGAGTACACAGGAAAGTATATAATTAATTTATGCCTTTACAATTTGACTTAACAATATTTTTCTTGACAATATTTTTCTCAGGCTTTTTCTTGCTTGGTGTTGTTGGTGTTGCAGTATTGGTATTAATATGGGTCCGCAGTCTGGGAAGGGAGGAAGAGTCAATCAATTCCGTTCTTTTGCAAGTTGCAGTCCCTAAAAATAATGAGATCAAAATTGATGCGATGGAACAATTTTTTTCCTCTTTATACTCCATCAAAAAAGGGGGCTGGAAACAAAAATTTAGAATGCAACCAGCAGTCTCCTTTGAGATAGTTGCTCGCAAGGAAGACATTAGGTTTTATATTTGGACGCCAATTAAATATCAAGATTTAATTGAAAAGCAGGTACATGGTGCATATCCTGATGCTGAGATAGTGGTTGTTGATGAATATAATATTTTTACAGAGGATGGAAAAGTTGCTTATAAGTCTCTTCAATTAAAAAAAGAAAATTATTATCCGATTAAGACTTTTAAGGAGCTAGTAACAGACCCCTTGGCTGCTCTGACCGCAGCATTGGCAAAGATGCGTGACGGTGAAGCAGCTGCTATCCAGGTTTTGATATCCCCTGCAGAAAATGATTGGAAAAAGGCGGGCTCCTCGTTTATTTCAGCGACACGCAAGCGTGAGGCAGATCCTAGCAAGGCAAAATTTTCAGTTTCTGCAAAAACACTGGAAGCTGTAGAAAATAAGATTTCAAAACCTGGTTTTGAAACAAACATCAGAATTGTTGTAGTCTCTGAGGACGAGCCATCTGCCAAAGCACACCTTACCAATATAATGGGTGCGTTTTCTCAGTTTAACGGAGAATTAAATTCACTGGGATCAAGAAAGATAAGAAGGAAGGGTGCATTTATGGAAAATTTTCTTTATCGTTATCAATCACTTTTTCATTTTTGGGGAAACAGGGTATCGATATTAAATTCTGAGGAGTTGGCTACAATCTTTCACTTTCCCAATAACCAGATCACTACCCCCCATATTTATTGGCTGTACTCAAAGTCTGCTCCGGCGCCGGCTGAGATCCCGACGGAAGGTCTTTATCTTGGAAAAAGTGTTTACAGAGGATTGGAAAGACCAGTCTATTTGTCTGATGAGGATAGGTTAAGGCACATTTATCTGGTTGGTAAAACTGGTACAGGTAAATCCAAGCTTTTGGAAGATTGGATTCTCCAAGACATGAAATCTGGCAAAGGCCTTTGCTTTATAGATCCTCACGGAGATGCTGTAGAGGAGATATTAGAGCTTGTCCCTCCGGAAAGAGCGGAGGATGTGATCTACTTTAGGCCCTCCGATACAGAACGCCCTATGGGGCTTAATCTTCTTGAGGCGAAGGGAGATTTTCAAAAACATTTTGTAGCTACAGCTGTAATCAATATGATGTATAAGCTTTTTGATCCCTATAAAACTGGTATTGTTGGTCCTAGATTTGAGCATGCTGTAAGAAATGCAATGCTTACTGTTATGAGTGAGGAAGGGACAACATTTGTTGAGGTAATGAGAGCACTAACTGACTCCCGCTATGTCCAGGAGCTTTTACCCAAGGTTGAGGACCCAATTGTCAGGCGCTATTGGACTGATCAGATTGCCCAGACATCTGATTTTCATAAATCGGAGGTTTTGGACTACATTACCAGTAAGTTTGGCCGATTTGTCACCAACAAGATGATTAGAAATATTATCGGTCAATCTAAATCGTCATTTTCTTTTAGAGAAGTTATGGATCAGGGCAAACTTCTATTTATTAATCTTTCAAAGGGGGAGCTGGGTGAGGAAAATTCAAGCTTTTTGGGATTAATTTTGGTCCCCAGAATTTTGATGGCTGCAATGAGTCGTACTGATATACCTGAAGAACAAAGACGCGACTTTTATCTTTACGTAGATGAGTTTCAGAATTTTGCTACCCCAGATTTTGCTCAGATACTGTCAGAAGCAAGAAAGTACCGCTTGGCGCTTTGTGTTGCCAACCAGTTTATTGGACAGATTGATGATGAGGTAAGAAATGCAATTTTTGGCAATGTTGGAACACTAATTACTTATCGTGTTGGTGTATCGGATGCACAGTACCTTGCTCATGAGTTTGCTCCAGTTTTTTCTGAGGATGACCTACTTAATATTGAAAGATATCACGTTTATATAAAGACTATCGTTAGAAACGAACCCGTTCCTCCTTTTTCAATGAGCATTGAAAAAGATATGCAGGAGTGGAGGTCTCAAAAAAACCCCAAGGTCGCAGAGATCATTAAGGAAATGAGCAGGCTTAAGTATGGTCGAGATATAAGACTAGTTGAGGAGGAAATTACAAAGAGAGCAAGGTTATAAATAAGTTCTAAGAGGGGAATTTATTGCCTTAAACCAAAGCTGTTTTATTTTTTTGATATAATAGGGCAAAGCAGTGCTTTTCTTACTAATCTGTCTTGACTGATGTGCAGTTTTGGAGTGTGACTCAAGATGGAGAAGATGTTTCCCTTGTACCAGGATCCGGGATTGTAGTTTTGCACGACTGTAAACCAGGGCCGATAACTCAGCGGTAGAGTACTACTCTTATAAAGTAGGAGTCGATGGTTCGAATCCATCTCGGCCCACAGAGATAGATTTTGCAGGCTGTAGGAAGTAGCAGTAGAGAGGTGGAAGATGGTTTACCCTTGGTAGCTAGTCCGTTATCTGGATATATCCGCTTGCTTGAGATTATTGTCCGCTTTGTGAGTGCCTATATCTTTGGGTGGAAGTGGTCTCTTTAAGGGTATTTCCCAGCCTAAAGCTCTGCAAGTTGCTGTTTTTTGCCGGGTTCTTTAATTCCCGCGAGTTTCAGATAGCGCTCAGTTGTTGAAATTCTTTTGTGTCCGGACACTTGAGAAATTAAGATTAAGTCCACGCCAGCCTTTAAGTTTTCGACGACAAATGTTGTACGAAGGTCGTTAACAGAATATCTGGGAATGTCTGCTTTTTGCATGTACCTATCAATTGCTGCCCTTATGTTTCTGACAGCTAGCGGTTTTCCACTTTTGCTTACGAAGACAAAGGGGGAATCGGTCTTTGGTCTTTGTCTTAGATAGTTGTCTAGAGCTTCCCGGGCTGATCTGTTTAATGGAACTGTACGTTGGGGTTGAGCGGCATAAGCTTTTACAGTAATTTGATTGGCTGATATATCTTCTAGTTTTAGGTTTGCAACTTCTGAGATTCTTAATCCAGTTTGTAAGAAAAGCTCAACAATTGTGGATATGCGGATATCTGTGCGGGCGACATCTCTTAGAGCTCTATATTCTAAGGATGAGAGAAACTTCGGCATTGCCATGGTAAGTTTTGGATGTGATACATTTTCTGCTGGGTTTGAATGTATAAATCCACTTGACATAAGCCAGCGAAAGAATGTCTTTATTGCATTGAGCTTTCTAGAGACTGATTTGGGGGTATATTTTTCTGTTGCTAGACTATCCCTAAATGCTTCAATATCTGATTGAGTGATTTCGGTCGGAACAGATTTATTATTTTTTGCTAAAAAATTAATTAGCTGTTCAAGGTCTGCTCTATAGGCAAGTATAGTAGATGGTGAGCGACCTTTGTCTTCCAAGTTTTTGATAAACTTTGGTAAGATAACTTTAAGTGAGTCTTGGGAGGTCATAATTTTGTTCAAGCTATATTAACATAGTATAACAAAAAAGGTCAAGACAATTAAGCTGCATTGAAGGCTTTTTTGTAGCTTTACTAGGCAAGATGAAAAAAAACTATAGGGCTAGAGTCCTCAAGGAAAAAATTGGAAAAGTGATATCGCTTATATTCCTTTTAGTGGTGGTTGGCGGTGCTGTTTCGACAGTAAGGAGTATAAGATCTCTACAAAAAACCAGCTTGCGAATTGCTGAAGCGCAAATGAGGGTAGAAGCACTAAGAAAAGAGAATGACGAATTAGCAAAAAGAATAGAGATGGTTGAAAGTGATGAATTCAGAGAGTTTCAGATAAGAAACAATCTCGGAATGGTTAAGGAGGGAGAAATAGTGGTAGTTCTTCCAGATGCGGAGATAGTTAAGAAATTTTCACCAAATATAAGTAGCGGGGCCGATGAATCTAATGACCCTAATTGGATAAAGTGGATGAAATTTTTTCATTTCTGGTGAGGGCTGGAGCAGTTTGTTGCGGGGCTGGGAGTTGAACCCAGTCTGGGAGATTATGAGCCTCCCGTGCAGCCGTACACTACCCCGCATGTAAATAACAAGTAATTGTACACTTATATTGAGATTAGTTCAAGATTGATGTAAAATTTGGGTTGAATTTATACTGTTGCCAGTGATTTTGACAGGAGAGACGATGGGGATATAAAAAGAGTGTTACCTTTCTTATTGGTGAGTAATTTTTGCAAGCCAAGGTAGCTCAGCTGGTTAGAGCACAGCATTCATAACGCTGCGGTCGTGGGTTCGAATCCCACCCTTGGCACAAGATAAAACTTTCAGGAATTTTGCCGAACGATTCAGCCGGGCGAAGCCCGCCATCGTTTCTGTTCAAAAAAGGTTCGGATTTCGTCAAACAAACCCACATTGTCTAGCGAATTTGTAAAAAACAAGAAGTCGCAGGCTATAATTCTTTTATTTGTACCGAATTTGCTTTTTGGAATTTAATTTATTATAATACCTTATTAATAAGCTAATAAACCCGCTGATCCAGTATGGTTGGGACTGGGGAGGAGCGCAAAAGTATGCGACGGAGCCAAAACCGTAAAAAGACAGGAACGAGTGTCGCATAGTTTTTAACTGCGGAGCTTGTTAGTAATGAGGTTTCCTGCCGAAATTGGCAGGCGACGAAACAAGGTGGCACCACGGTCAAAACCGTCCTTGGAAGACTATCTTAAAACCCTAAAAGATGATTTTTGGGAGTGTAGATAGTTTTCTGAGGGCGGTTTTTTAATGTAATTAGTATGGCACTTAATTACTATATAGTAATTAAGTGATTGAGGATAAAGTATGGGAATTTTACAAGAAGGGCAAAGGCGAGAAAGAAGCGCCAAAGGATTAAAAAGAGGAGTGTCCCCTGCGCCAAATTTGGGCGAGGGGATAGTTTGGCGTGGAGTGTAGGATTTGTGGTGGCAGGGGGGTGGTAGATATTATACAAACCTGGCATGAATTGACAGTCTGGTGTCCAGAGTGTCAAGAAGATGATTTTCGTAAAGCAGCTAACGAATATAAACGAAAATATGGAATTGATATTACGAAAGAAATCTAAAAAAATCCTTTTTGTTTAATTTAGGATATAATTGAGTTTATGAAAAAACGAGTTCTATCAGGCGTTAGGGCAACAGGGAGGCTGCACATTGGAAATTATTTGGGTGCGGTTAAGGGAATGATTGCGCTTCAAGAGGATCCAGAATATGAGACTTTTTATATGGTTGCTGACCTGCACTCGATTAACAGCCCATACGATCCCAAAACCTTTCAAGAATCAGTCTACGGGGTGGTTTTAGATTATCTTTCGGCAGGGTTGGACCCCAAAAAATCTACAATTTTTATCCAGTCTCAAATCCCTGAGCATATAGAGCTTTCATATCTTTTCTCAACAGTGCTGACAGTTGCAAGGATGCTTCATTTGCCAACCTACAAAGACAAAATAAAAGAAAGCCTGGAAAGTGCCAACATGGCTATGCTTTACTATCCGGTTTTGATGGCTTCGGATATTTTGCTTTATAAAGCAGATGCTGTCCCAGTTGGGGATGACCAGCTCCCACACCTTGAGGTGACGCGGGAAGTTGCCAGAAAGATGAATGAAAGGTTTGGGACAAACTTCCCAGAGCCGGAGCAATTTAGGACAAAGGGACATTATGTACCATCATTAACGGGGGAGGGAAAGATGAGTAAGAGCATTGAAGGAAGTTACAT
>JAGUZK010000045.1 GCA_020060845.1 Candidatus Woesebacteria bacterium | reverse complement strand
ATATCAACTAGGCTCCTGTTGGATTTGTATAGGCTTTCTATTAATTTATTCCTTTGACAAGAAGAAGAAGAAGTAGTAGCATACCCCCAATATGAGTTGTGAATATAGAATACCAGGTAGGTCTACAACAAGTCGAGAGTTCTTACCTGAAGGTTTTGACGGAGTAGCTTCAAGTAGTGCACCTATCTGTGTGATAAAAATTTGGATGGGTGAGATCTCAGTGGTTTGCGGATTACCAAATTTTAATGGGGACGGATGTCCTATTGCTCAGTACTATCGGGGTTATATAGATATAGGAACATGTAATGAAAGACTTATGGAAATATTCGGATCCAGTGAAAAGGGATCCAAGTAGTTAATGCCTTTGCGTTCCCAGCAGGTAATTTATACACTTACCCCTTCAAAATGAATAGATTAGATTTAGTTCTGAGAGTTTTTCTTTTTCTCCAACATTAAAAACTCGTAAGGAAATGGGTTTTTAGAGTTGGGGGTGTGTTTTTCTCTACTGACAACCCTCCAATCTTTAAAATTAATTTTTGGAAAAAATACATCGCCTTTGATTTTTGCCTTAACTTTTGTCATATAAATTTTATTAGCTTTTGATAGGGCTTCTTTGAAGATTTCTGCTCCTCCTATAACAAAAGCTTCAGTTTCAGCGTTTTCTTTTGCAATTTTGAATGCGCTAGATAGAGAATTGACAACTGTTACCCCTTTGATTTTTAAATTTTGGTTTCTGGTTATTACGATATTTGTTCTTCCGGGAAGGGGTTTGCCAATTGATTCATAAGTCTTTCTACCCATAATTATGTGGTGTCCCATTGTTATTTCCTTAAACCTTTTAAGGTCGGCTGGTAGATACCAGGGAAGTTTATTTTTTTCCCCAATAACATTATTTTCGGCAACAGCTACTATGATTGATGTTTTCATAACTATAAACACCTTTAAAGGATGTTCCTTTAAAGGTAATCAGACTGATATTTGGGCTTTGATGGCTGGGTGAGATTTGTAGCCGACAAGCTCATAATCCTCATATTTGAATTTAAAGATTGATTTGACTTTTGGATTAAGTTTCATTTTAGGCAATTTATAAGGCTTTCTTTTCAATTGTTCTTTGGCTTGATCTATGTGATTTAGGTAAAGATGAGTGTCTCCAAGCGCTAATGTCAATTCTCCGGGTTTATAGCCTGTAACCTGTGCAACCATCATAGTCAAAAGCGCATAACTTGCTATGTTAAAAGGAAGGCCTAAAAAGGTGTCAACAGAGCGCTGATACATCATACAATTAAGTTTGTCTTTACTTACTTGGAATTGGTACATTACATGGCAGGGGGGAAGAGCCATTTTATCAATTAAAGGGGCGTTCCAGGCATTAACAATCAAGCGTCTACTTGACGGATTTTTCTTTATTTCGTTTATCACCCACTTTAATTGATCAAAGCCGTTAAAGTTTCTCCACTGGACTCCATAAAATGGACCACAATCGCCCCATTTTTTGGCGAACATTTCATCCTTAATAATTTTTTGGATAAATTCTTCCTTTTTTTCTTGCCAACTTTCAGAGTAGATTGGGTATTTTTTATCTAGCTTTTTTTGGACGAGGTATCTTTGAAATGGCCACTCGTCCCAGATGTGAACTCCATTTTTAACAAGATAGCGGATATTTGAGTCTCCGCTAATAAACCACAGAAGCTCATGAATTATTCCTTTGATAAACATTCTCTTGGTTGTAAGAAGAGGAAAACCTTGCGACAAATCAAACTTAAGCATTCTTCCGAAGACTTTTTTTGTTCCAGTTCCTGTCCTTTCGTTTTTTTCAATAACTCCGTTTTCCAGGATATCTTTAAGGAGGGTCAAGTACTGGACCATTTAGTTATTGTAAGAATAGCTAAATTTTTATAGCATGTCTAGAGAAAAACAAGGGATGAATAACGGAAAATTTATAGTTATTTATGGAGCGAATAATCTAGGGAAGACAGTACAAGCAGGAATTCTTGTTGAAAACCTAAAAAGTAGAGGATTCAAGGCAAGGTATTTAAAGTATCCTATTTATGACTTAGAACCTACTGGTCCAATGATCAATTCAGTTCTTCGTGGGGGCATGAATTTAAGCGATAGAGAGCTTCAAGAATTATTTGTCCAAAATAGAAAAGATTATGAACCTAAACTAATTGAGGATTTGGATAAGGGAATTTGGGTGGTTGCTGAGGATTATAAAGGTACCGGAATTGCTTGGGGTGTTGTCAAGGGAATTTCACTTAGGGAGATGGAGAAAATGAACGAAGGTCTATTAGATCCTGATTTGGCAGTACTTCTTGACGGTAAGAGGTTTACTTCGGGAATTGAAAGGGGACATCGGCATGAGGAGAAGTCAGATTGGAACTTAGCGAGAGGTGTGCACAGAGAATTAGCAAAGCGATATGATTGGAATGTAGTTGACGCTAACCAGCATAAAGAGAAAGTGGCTGATGATATCTGGAAAATAGTAGAAGAAAGATTTTTATTGTCTTAGATTTTAGTTTATACTTCTTGTGTAATGGATAAGGTGTTTGAATTGATCAAAAAGGAAGAGAAAAGGCAAAAGGAGACCCTAATGATGATTCCTTCGGAAAATTATGCATCAAAAGCTGTTCGGGAAGCGGTGGGGTCGGTTCTTATGAATAAGTATGCCGAAGGTTATCCCGGCAGGCGCTATTACCAAGGGAATAAGATTATTGATGAGATTGAGACATTGGCGGCAGAGAGAGCAAAGAAGCTATTTGGTGTCCCATACGCTAATGTTCAGCCGTATTCTGGGTCTCCCGCCAATTCGGAAGTTTTGTTTGCGCTTTGCGAGCCGGGGGATACCATAATGGGTTTGGAGCTTGCGTCCGGCGGGCACCTAACCCACGGCCACCCAAAAGTTACCTTTTCTGGAAAATATTTTAGGTCTGTCCAGTTTGGCTTGGACGAAAAAGGACCCCTAGATTATGAGAAGATTTTCAAACTTGCCAAACTTGAAAAGCCAAAACTCATGTTGATTGGAACTACTTCTTATCCTTTGGCTTTTGACTGGAAAAAATTTGCTGAAATTGCAGACTCAGTCGGCACTTGGTTGGTAGCTGATGTTTCTCATGTTATCGGGCTTATCATTGCTGGTGTTTATCCATCGCCATTTAATTATGCTCATATTGTGACTTCAACAACTCATAAAACCCTGCGAGGTCCTCGGGGAGCAGTGATATTGGCGACAAATAAGGGGATAAAGAAGGACCCTGAATTGCCTTCAAAAATTGACAAAGCGATAATTCCGGGGATGCAGGGGGGACCGCACAACAATACTACTGCAGCGATTGCAGTAGCGCTAGAGGAAGCAGGTAATCCTTCGTTTAAGACTTATGGAAAACAAATCGTTAGGAATGCAAAGGCACTAGCAAAGGAATTAATGAAGGGTGGTCTAACCTTGGTCGGAGGCGGGACAGAATGCCACTTGATGGTTGTTGACCTTAGGCCTTTGGAGCTTTCCGGAAATGTCATTGCAGATGCCTTGGAGGTTGCAGGAATTGTTGCAAATAGAAATTCGGTTCCAGGCGACCTAATGCCTCCTTTTTACCCGTCAGGACTTCGTTTGGGTACTCCGGCAATAACAACTCGTGGGATGAAAGAAAAGGAAATGAAGAGAATTGCTGAATGGATTTTGAAGGTTATCGACTATGTTAAACCTTATAAGCTTCCCTCAAAGCCTGAAGCAAGGAATCAATTCTTGAAAGCATTTAGAGCTAAAATTGAAAAAGATAAATTTCTTTTAGGAATTGCAGAGGAAGTGAAAGATCTTTGTAGAAATTTTCCTGTACCCTAGAGAAGGAGTCATATCCCCCAGGTGCAAATCTATTTCAGTATTGATAGCAACCAAGTTTCGATTTCGGGGACAATTTTTCTCTTTTTTCCCAGTTGAGCTGGCATTTATATCTCTTTTTTGAGTCTCTGATTGCTGAGGTTTTCAATCAACAGTCCTTTTTCTGTACTTTATACGTTTTTATCACACCCCTTGAGGCATTTTAGTTAGAGTGACTCTGCTTTCTACAAATTCATTTTAGCTTGTTTTATTAAATGAAGTCAAGTAAAATAGCGTTATGGCTTTCATCTTTGATGGTAAGGCATTTGCAAGGAAGATAGAGGAGGAACTGAGAGAGGAAGTTGGTGATTTGAAGAAAAAGGGGGTAACTCCAAAGCTGGTGTCAATAATTGTGGGAGACAATCCTGCAAGTCTTCTTTACCTGGACCTAAAGAAAAAAGCAGGAGAGAGAATTGAGGTATTGGTAGAAGTAGTAAGTTTTCCAGAGGAAGCCAGATGCCCCGAACTGGTCAGGTTTATTGAGGCATTAAATGATGATCCTCAAGTCAATGGCGTTATGGTTCAATTGCCACTCCCCCCGACATTTACAAAAGATGAGAGAATAGAAATAATAAATTCTATCTCTGATAAAAAGGATGTTGACGGGATGAAGGACGGAACATTCACCGCTCCTGTAGTCATGGCGGTAGAAGTAGTGGTGAGTATCGCAGAGGAGTATATAAATCACAACAACTATCCTTATAAGGTAGCTGTTGTTGGATCAAGCGGTTTTGTTGGTGGAAAAATAGTGAAAAGGCTGTCTTCTTACAATCCCCAAATCTTTGATATCAAGGGAGTAGATTCGGACACTAAAAATTTTGAGGATGCTACTTTTGGAGCAGATATTTTAATAAGTGCAGCAGGTGTTGAGAATTTAATTAAAGCTGAAATGGTGAAAGATGGGGTTGCCCTTATTGATGTTGGTTCGCCCAAGGGGGATATCGAAAAAAAAGCTTACAATAGAGCTTCTTTTGTTTCTCCTGTTCCTGGTGGGATTGGCCCAGTCACCATTGTTTATTTAATGAGAAATCTCATTTTGGCTGCAGGGTAATTTGCTATTGTTTTATTTGCAGAAAATTAATATAATTGGCCATCACATACTTAAGGTAATGAATTCCTGAAGATTTATGAAATCTTCAGCCCCAGCAGGGCGACTTTAAGTAGCGGATAAAAGGAATTCGCCAGTTAAAAATATGAAATTTCAGATTTCCTTAGACGAGCTTATTAGGAGTGGTGCGCATTTTGGCCATCAGACGAAAAGGTGGAATCCCAAGATGGGACAGTATCTATATGGAGAGAAGGAGGGTGTACATATTTTTGACCTTGAAAAGACAGCAAAGCTTTTGCAGGAAACTTTAGACTTTTTAAGCACATCTTCAAAGGAAGGGAAAACCTTTCTTTTCTTGGGGACGAAAAAGCAGGCAAAAGATATTGTAAGGAAAGTTGCACAAGAGTGTAATAGTTTTTATGTGAATGAAAGATTTTTAGGAGGGACTTTCACTAACTTTGAGCAAATCAGGCGCTCTGCTGATAAGCTCGTGGATATGAAACGGAAATTTGAAGAGGGCTTTTATAATTCTTTCACCAAAAAAGAAAGGCTACTTCTTGAACGAGAAGTGTCTCGTCTTGAGAGATATTTTGGAGGTATTGTGGGTATCAAGAAGGTTCCAGATGTCTTAATTGTTGTTGATGTGAGGAGAGAATACCAGGCAGTAAGAGAGGCGAGAAGGGTAGGAGTGACAACTGTAGCGCTTGTTGACTCTAATTGTGATCCAACCCAGATTGATTATCCGATTCCGATGAATGATGATGCGACTAAAGCGATTGATTATGTTTTGGGTCTTATGGCGCGGGCAATAAATGAAGGGAGAACAAAACCTGAATTGTCAAAGACTCGTACCAACAGCTCGAAAAAATTGGAGAAGGAGAAAAAAGATGTTAACTTGGATTTGGGTGCAGTAAAGAAGGCGGAAGTGAAAGGTAAGCCAAAGCCCAAGAACAGTAGCAAGAAAGAAAAGAAGGCTCAAAAGAAACCAAAGAGCTAGATTAAAGCTTATGAAAATACGGGTAGATGACATACGCGCGCTAAGAGAGTCGACTGGAGCTCCGGTTATGAGGGCTAAACAAGTCTTGGAAGAGGTAGGGGGTGACTACAAGAGAGCGGAGGAGATACTTCGCAAAGAAGGTTTTGAAAAAAGTGCCAAAAGGTCTGGACGGGAGACAGCTAATGGTTTGATTGAAACTTACGTTCATCATTCGGGGAAAATTGCGGCGGTAGTCGAGCTTTTATGTGAGACTGATTTTGTTGCGAGAGGTGAAATTTTCCATGATCTTGCACACAACCTTGCTCTTCAGCTGGCATCATCACCAGCGAGTGATGCGGATGAGCTGTTGGCACAAGAATTTATAAAGACCCCAGGGATGAAAGTTGACGATTTAGTAAAAGAGGCTATTGTAAAAACAGGTGAAAATATTGTTGTTGGTAGGATCTACAGGGTGGAGATTGGAAAATAAGGTATAAAATAGTTTATAATTTGTTTATGGATGAATCTCTGATTAGGTCCAGAATGCAACAGGTGATTGATCTTCTTATACCTGATATTGCCACAATTCGCACCGGCAGAGCTAATCCAGCACTTGTTTCTGATCTTGAGGTTTTGGTCTACGGCGGGCAACAAAAACTAAAAATCAACGAACTTGGGACTATTTCAGTTCCTGATCCAGCTACAATTGTGATTGATCCATGGGACAAATCAATTATTGGAGACATAAGGAAAGGTATTGAGGCTGCAAATATTGGACTAACCCCCTCGATCGATGGCCAGGTGATTAGAATTTCACTTCCTCCTCTGACTGGTGAGGATCGGGAGAAATATGTTAGGCTTCTGAATTCTAAGCTTGAAAGTGCGAAGGTGATGGTGAGGCAAATTAGGGGTGATGTGATGCATGATATAAAGAAATCTTTTGAGGAGAAAAAGATGTCCGAGGATGAGAGGTTTAGAGCGGAGAAAAAGCTTCAAGAATTGACAGATGAATTTATTAGCAAAATTGAGGAAGCTGGGGATAAGAAAAGGCAGGAGTTAACAAATGTATAATTTTGCCATTAACTAATGGAACCATTAAACCCCTCCACACTTATCGATTCCGAAGGAAGAGAAATTTTTTGGCGTAATGGAACGACTAAATATGGAAAATTTTTTGAGGCAGTATTTGAAAAGAACGCTCCCGATGAGGCAGTTCTTAAGGAAATAATGTTGCCAGGATCCACCAAGGAATCAACGCGAGAATACTATTTAAGTTTGCGTGAAAAAATTGCGAAGTGCGGAAGGGGGTTATTAATGCTTGCACTTTATATTAGGAGTTTGTCTTCTACCGAGCCCCAAAAGGCAGTTAAGTTTCTGGGTAAAGTTATCGGGCGGAATGTGGATAATGAAGTCTTAGAATATATTAACAAGGTTTTGTATGGAGTCTCACTTTTGCCATACATCTCGGCTGAACAGACTGTAGCGCTTGAAGGGAATACGCAAATGAAAGGACCTATAACTGCTGATGATGTCCTAAGAAGCTGGGTGATTGATGAAAAGGAAAGTGAGAAAGGCGACAGTGTTAAAGCGTTGGGTAGAAGTGCAATGGTTGATCTCTTGAAAAAGTTTGAGGCCGGCTCTCCGGTCGATAAAGATTGGATCAATGCTAACGGGCCGGCTGTTAAATGGTGGGGTGAAAATATGGTTTTTCAAAGAAGGATTCACACAGGAAGGTACAAACCTGGAGTTTCTTAGGCTTCTGGTTATTTTGATGAATTAAGCAGTCGATCCACTTTGGGGTTAAGAATAGTTGCTCCACAATAGACAAGGCTTTTATTTTATTATTGTTTTTATATTCCTGCTAGCTTATACTTGCTTGATGATGTTTGGGTCCGCAATTGTTTTTATTCTGGTTCTATCAGTTTTAGTGCTTGTACATGAGGCTGGGCATTTTTTTGCTGCAAGGCGCGCCGAGATTCTGGTTGAGGAGTTTGGTTTTGGAATCCCCCCGCGATTATTTGGAAAAAAGATTGGTGAGACCATTTATTCTATAAATCTTTTTCCTTTCGGTGGTTTTGTGCGTCTTCACGGTGAGAGCATTAGCGATGGTATTGCTTACCCAAAAAGGGCTTTCTTAAATAAGTCTAAAAAGACAAGGGCGATTGTGATTTTGGCTGGAGTTATTATGAATTTTGTCCTTGCTGTTATTGCATTTGCTGTTGTTTATAGCGTGTCCGGAATTCCAAAAGATACTAAGGACGTCTCTGTGATTGAGGTTGCACAAGGGTCTCCAGCAGATATTGCTGGATTTGAGACGGGAGATGTAATCACTAAAGTGAATGGCAGAGAAGTCTTAAGCAATGAGGATTTTCTATCGGCTGTGAAGGATACAATAGGCAAAGAGGCTGTTTTTTCGCTAAGAAGGGGTGAAAAGATAATTGAAATCAAAGCTATTCCAAGAGAAAATCCGCCCCAGGGTCAAGGTGCCTTGGGAGTTGTTGTGAGTACGACATCTATCTTTTACCCACCTTTATGGCAAAGGCCTTTTGTTGGAATTTATTATGGCTTCAGGGAAGCGCTTTTTTGGACGGGAATGATTACAGCAGGGCTAATAAACATGATAGTGGGATTGTTCAGAGGAGTTGTCCCAAAAGATGTGGCTGGTCCGGTTGGTATTTATGCTTTGACATCACAGGCGGCAAGTCTGGGAGTTTTGGCTCTTGTTAATTTTGTTGGGGTTCTTTCTGTAAACCTTGCGATCCTTAACGTCTTACCATTTCCAGCTTTGGATGGAGGAAGGATGCTCTTTATAGTTATCGAGAGGTTTTTGGGTAGAAGGGTTATTCCAAGGGTGGAAAATATTATTCATGCTGCTGGCATGGCAATTCTTATGCTTCTTCTTTTTGCTGTCACCTTTGCTGATATCCGGCGTCTAGTCTTAGCAGGGAGTGTGGACGGATTTTTGAAAAATCTGGTGAAGTAGCTTCAAGCGTATATTTTTTGGGATGGGGGGAGTTTAATGGAATTTTTGGCGGTATTTTGATATGATCTGGTAAGCTATGTTGCAAAGTAGACTTTTTCCGGAAACAAAAAAAGAAGCTCCAAGGGATGCTGTAAGTATAAACCACAAGTTATTGGTACGTGCAGGCTTTATAGATCAGCTTATGGCTGGGAGCTGGACTCTTCTTCCGATGGGGCAAAGGGTCGTTTCCAAAGTCAACAATATCATTCGTGAGGAATTAAATAAGATTGGATGTCAGGAAATTCTTATGCCCCTTCTGCATCCAAAAAACATTTGGAATGAGACAGGAAGATGGGATTCGGCACGTGAGGTGATGTATCAGTTTGAGGACAGCCGTGGAAGGGAGTATGCCCTGTCGTTTACTCATGAGGAGATATTCCTGGACCTAACGCGGAAGTTTGTAAGAAGTTATCAGGATTTGCCTATCGCACTTTATCATTTTTCTACAAAGTTTAGGAATGAACCACGGGCCAGGTCGGGAATCCTTCGAGGTAGGGAGTTTCTGATGAAGGATCTTTATAGTATTCATCGAGACGAGAATGATTTTTGGAGCTTTTATGAATTAGTCAAAGGCGCTTACTCTGAGATTTTCAGGAGAATTGGTTTTAATTTTAGGATTATTGAGGCTGGTGGGGGAGTCTTTACCCAAAACAAGACGCATGAGTTTCAGGTGATTTCAGACGGCGGAGAAGATTTGATTTATTATTGCAATAGTTGTGATTGGGGGCAAAATCAAGAGATATTTGATGGAAAGGTTGGAGATGTTTGCCCTAAATGTGGGAAGGGAGAAATAGTTAGTAGCAAATCTATTGAGGTGGGAAACATTTTTCCTTTTGGAACCTATTACAGTGAACTAATGAGGATCTATTTTACAGATTCTGACGGTAGCAAGAAGCCACCCTTTTTTGGGTCCTACGGAATTGGGACGACTCGGATTATAGGAGCATGGGCAGAGGTAAGCCATGACGATAAGGGAATTATCTGGAGTCGTGCGATCGCACCATTTGATGTCCACTTGTTGGAGTTGGGCCACGGCGGCTCCACAAGAAAAAAGGCTCAAGATGTTTACAAAAAATTAACCAAATTAGGAGTTGATGTCTTGTGGGATGATAGGGATTTGTCGGCTGGTGAAAAGTTTGCGGACAGTGATCTTATTGGAATTCCTATTCGTCTGGTCGTGTCGGACGGGAAGAACGACCTTGAGTATAAAGAGAGAGAAAGTGAAGTGACCCATAGGTTGACTTTTGAGGGTTTGATAAATATGTTTGATGGTAAATGATGAAAAAATCTACCAGCCAACAGGGCATTTTGGGAGAGGTGCTGTCCAGAATGGAAAAAGCCAGAGAAGAAAAACTTGGTGACCCTTTTGATCTTGGTATCACCGGCTTACAGATCCCGGAGCTCCAAAGCTTGGAATTGGCAATCAAGGATAGATTGGAAAAAAAACCACAAGATGGAGAATTGGCTGGTAGACTTAGAGTACTTTTGGAGGTTGTGGCGGCAAAAATTAAAGACCGAGAAGTTTGGAATGCACTGATGGGAAGAGGTGGGTCCGAACAGAGAAATTAATGGGAAAAAGGCTTTTATGGAAAAGAAGGTAGTAGTTATTGGAGGAGGAACTGGTACTTATACAGTTCTTTTGGGGCTTAAGAAGTTTCCTCTTAATCTTTCGGTTGTTGTTTCGATGATGGATTCCGGCGGAAGCAATCGTGTGATAAGGGATGAGTTTGGACTATTGCCAACTTCTGATATACGCCAGTGTATGGTGGCTCTTTCTTCTGAAAATGCTGATCAAACTTTGCGCAAGCTTTTTACTTATAGATATAGTCTAGGAACAGGAATAACGGGAATGACTTTTGGGAATTTGTTTATGGCAGCTTTAACTGATATCTATGGCGGCAATCAGGAAAAAGCAATCAGCAAAACATGCGAAATCTTAGGGGTAAAGGGAAGTATTATTCCGGTTACTTATGATAATTCGCACCTAGTGGCACGTTATTCAAACGGCAAACAAGTATTGGGAGAGCACGCGATTGATGAGCCAGATGGGGAACTCGTGAAGCACAGGATTGTTGAGGTTGAATTATTTCCACCTGCACATGCGAACAAAAAAGCTATTTTGGCAATTAAGTCTGCTGACATTATTGTTATTGGGCCGGGGGATCTATATACGAGCATACTTCCCAACTTCTTAGTAAAGGGTATAAAGGCTGCAGTAAGGAGGTCGCGGGCAAAGAAGGTCTATGTTGTTAATCTGATGACTCGCCACGGTCAAACTGATGGTTTTACTGCTGGACGGCATCTTGATGAGCTACAAAAGTATATTGGGCCAGTGATTGATGTTGTGCTGGTAAACAATAAGAATAAGTATCCTCGAGAGGTTCTTAAGAGATATGAACAGGAGCAGGCATTTCCCGTTGTGGATGACCTGGAGAATTTACAAAAGCCACTTGTGATAAGGGGAGATTTTGTTTCTGAAAGGGTTTACGAGAAATCAAAAGGAGATAAGCTTACAAGAAGTCTTATTCGCCATGATTCAGATAAATTGGCGCGCAAAATAGTATCCCTTCTTTAGATATAAGGATGTTGTATAGATTGGCTATAAGTTTTATACTTTAAGTTGTGGAAGGATGTGTTTTTTGCAGGATAGCCAAAAAGGAGATTCCAGCCAATGTTGTTTATGAAGACCCCGATTTTATGGGTTTTTTGGATATAGCCCCACTTAATCCCGGGCATACACTTGTAATTCCAAAGATTCATTACCGTTGGACGTGGGACGTTCCAAATTTTGGAGAATATTGGGAAGCAGCAAGAAGTGTTGCCAAGGCACAGATGAAGGGGCTTGGCGCAAATATGGTTGAATTTTTGACTCACGGGATGGATGTGCACCATGCACATATATGGGTTGTCCCGATTTATTCAAATGAGAATTTTATTGACTCTAGAGAGCGAAAAACCTTAAGCGGAAAAGAGATGGAGGAAATTGCAGAAAAGATAAAAGCGAATATATAAAAAATGGACTACCAAAAAGATTTAACTGCAAAAATAAAGGAAGCTCTCTTGGCGGATAATAAATTGCGGGTGTCTGTTTTGAGGCAGCTTTTATCTTCCCTAAATTACGAGAAGATTGCAAAGCGGGGGGAATTGACTTCTGATGAAGTAGTAATGGTTGTAAGAAGAGAGATAAGGAAGAGAAAAGATGCGATTCAGTCTTATGAACAGGCCAAGCAAAAAAAGACTGATCATTCTCCTGAGGATATTGACGAAAGGATTAATAAGGAAAAAAAAGAAATTGAAATTTTGCAAGAATTTTTACCTGAGGAAATTGATGACGCTGAGCTTTCCAGGATTATAGATGAAGTAATTGCAAGATTAGGAGTAAATTCTGTCTCACAATTTGGAAGAGTTATGGGGGAAGTTATGGGTAAACTTGCCGGAAGGGTGGAAGGTGAGCGTGTCTCTCAAATGGTTAAAACCAAACTAAATGGCTAGGGGTTCCAAGTTCTGGTGAGTTTGCCTGTCAAATTATAAAGTTCCCAATATCATGTCATGATCAAGGTACTTATCAAAAAACAGTCCCACTATCCTATTAGCAATTGGAAGATTAGAAAGACTTTGCAGGAATTTTTCAAATCGCATGGTATTGTTTCTGACAGCCTTGTAGAGGTATCACTCGTGGGCGAAAAGGCAATGGTTGAGTTAGCCCGTAGGCACCTTGGTGAAAAAGATATGGTTCATGATGTACTATCTTTCCCTGAGAGTGAAGTTAGAGGAGAATTTATTTATCCCGATGATGGATTTATAAGACTTGGAGAGATAGTTCTTTGTTACCCAAAGATATTCAAAGAGGCAAAAGATGAAGGGGTTCTAATTGAGCAAAAAGCTCTTGAATTGATTAGGCATTCAGCTATGCACCTTTTGGGGTTTCATCACGAGTAAAAAAGTGGTCTGCCCTGTGATTTTTTTATGACATTTTATCTTAAGTATCGAGCCAAAAGTTTTGATGAGCTGGATATTACAAGCGTGAGGGAGACTTTGAGGAAAATTGTGGCAAGTGGCAACATCCCGCATGCTTTTCTTTTCTATGGTCCAAAAGGAACTGGGAAAACATCTGCGGCAAGAATTTTAGCAAAGTCCTTAAATTGCAAGAATAAAAAAGGTATTGAGCCCTGCAACGAATGTGAGATATGTAGCAGTATCTCAAAAGGGGTTAATATTGATGTCATTGAGATGGATGCTGCAAGCCACAGGGGGATTGAAGATATTAGATCCCTTAGGGAGGCTGTTAAACTTGCACCTTCCCGCCTTGATAAGAAAGTCTACATTATTGACGAAGCTCATATGTTAACACCTGAGGCAAGCAATGCTCTCCTTAAAACCCTAGAGGAGCCTCCAGAACATGTTTTTTTTATTCTTGCTACCACTAATCCTGAGAAGCTTATCCCGACAATATTGTCTCGAGTGGTTTCTGTAGGATTTACCAAGCCGACTGAAGAGGAGTACCTAAGGGCCCTAAAAAGAATTGCAAAGCTAGAAAAGTTGAAGATAGGCGATGATGCATTGAGAGTGATTGGAGAATTCTCAGATGGCTCTTTCCGTGATGCAGTAAAACTTTTAGAAATGCTTGTTAATGAGAATATTAAGATGACTCCAGAGGAGATAAGGGGATATCTATCCAAAACTGCCGGATTTGATACTCAATCATTTCTTGAAATGATTGCTGCAAGAGATGCAAGTCGGGCTTTAGCTTATCTTGATAGTGTGGTCTCTAAAGGAGCCTCAGTGAAAAATATTACTGACCTTTTGATAAAGAGGCTTAGGGAAGAATTAATAATCCAGGTAACTCAAGAAAAAGGGACACTTCCACTATCAAGGGAGGATGTTATAAAGCTATTGGATCTATTTATAGGTTCTTTGGCTAAGATTGGATATGCGACCCTGGAGCAGATTCCACTTGAGATTGCTATTGCGGATTGGTGTTTTAGTATTTTCGGTGGTGTCGGCGATAATGAATCAAATAAGCCGCAAGTTGGCTCTAGCACTGATGAGCGCTCTGGGATTTTTGAAAAGGAGAATAATGAAAAGGATTCCAAGGGGCGCAAACTCAATCTAGAAGATAATGGAGAAAGTGAAGATATTAAGGCAATAAGTGGGGATAGTTGGACAAAAGCATTATCTATCGTTAGGCAGAAAAATGCTTCAACTGAAGCCTTGCTAAGAGCTGCAAAGCCTGTCAATTTTGATGGACGGCTTCTAACACTTAGGGTGTATTATTCTTTCCATAAAGAGCGTCTTGAATCGAATCCTCACAGGACCATTCTGGAAAAATCTATCTCGCAAGTTTTGGGGAAGGATATAATTGTTGCCTGCAAGCTAGGTTCACCTCCCCAGAATGGGTTTGCCTCGAAGACTTTGGGCAAAGCCGATGGAGCTGAGGATGGAAACGGAGAAATCAAAGATGGAAGCCACACTAGCGAGGCAGTACTGAGCGAGGAAGATGATGACATTGTCAAAGTTGCTGAGAAGATTTTTAACCAAGGTCAAAATAAATTTTGACTAACTGTATTGCAAACCCAAGGGGATAGATGTATTATTGATTATTACTTTTTATGTTTGATAAGTTAAGACAAGGAAAACAGATCTTGCAGGCGCGCCAGCAAGCTGCTCAGCTGAAGAAGAAGTTTGAGCAGGTTGAGCATGTTGAAGAAGAAAATGGAGTAAGAGTAAAAGTAAATGGTGCGCAAGAAGTCTTGTGGATAGAAATTGATGGGCAGGAGAGAAGTGACCTTGTCAAGATTATTAATAGGGCAATGAAAGAGGTCCAAAAAAAAGTTGCTAAAAAGTTGATGGACGAAGGTGGTGGATTAGGCAGTCTTCTGGGTGGTCTTGGATAAGGAGGTCGAACTGCACACATTCTCCTTGTACAGGGTGCAGTCTAAGTTTAGAATTACAAGGTATGAAGGTTCCACAGGCATTGACTGATTTAATCGAGTCGTTTGAAAGGCTTCCGGGGATTGGTCCCAAGACGGCACAGCGTCTGGCTTATTATCTTTTGCATGTCCCCCAGGCTCAGCTTTCGGATTTTGCAAAAAGTCTTGAAAATCTCAAAAAAAATACCCTCCTGTGCTCTATATGTAAAAATGTATCAGAAGGCGACCCTTGCAGTGTTTGTACTGATAGTAATCGAGATAGAGAAAAGATAATGGTGGTAGAGCACCCTCTTGATACACTGGCGATTGAGAAGACATCAAAGTACAAAGGTTTGTATCATGTTTTGCATGGTGCTATAAATCCGTTGGAAGATATTGGCCCAGATGAAATCTTTATTAAAGAGCTTTTGTTGAGGATCAAGGATTGGGATAAAGGTATTCGGGAGGTTATTATTGCTACCAATCCAAACATGGAAGGAGACGCAACTGCAATGTATATCGCAAGACTGATTAGAAATTCAGGTGTGGAGGTTAAAATTTCGAGGCTTGGTATGGGAATACCAACGGGAGCTGATTTGGAGTATGCTGATGAGATGACTCTGACACAGGCTATCGAGGGAAGAAGGCAGATGTGACAGGAGGTGATTAGCATGGAAAATTTTGATAGGGAAAGGGGAGAAGCAACTTTTGGTAATAAGTTTCCGCCAACGAATGTTGGGTTGGAATTGGCAAAATTTTAGAAGTGGGTATCTGGGATTATTGGGGAAAGACGGGAGAAAAATAATAGCGTGATTGGGATAGTGGAGAGACAAGGAGAACCTAAAAAAGAAAAATGATTAAGACAGCAATGAAGTCCGCAGGAAATGTGGCCAAGCAGGCGGCCGTCCAGACCGCAAAGCAGATAGCTGGGGAGCTTATTGAGATCCCGAAACAGGCGGTGTCCGAGGCAGCCGGCTTAAAGCCTGCCGGGAGTGAGATGAAATCAAAAGGGCCCGCAAGCTCAGTCCAAAAAGAAGACGCAGTACCTGCAGAGGATTATAGTAAAGCTACTCAAGTCAGACTTGACTATTTAGAGAGGGAGTTAGAAAAGTTGAAATTAGCTCGTGAGGAAGAACGCCGTGCCAAGGAGGCAAGGGTTATGGAGGAGCAAAGGAGAGATGAGGAAAAAAAGAGGAAAAAGATCTCGGAGATAATTACTCCACCCAAAAGAAAGATAGGATTGCCAGGTATTTTTAAGCGTCCAAAAGGGACAGGTGAATGGCTCAAGGGAGGAAGGTAGGTTGGCAAACAATTTTTTCTGTGGTATGCTATGGAAATATGAATAAGAACAGTATAAGTTTTGATTGTTGTTTTTCCCTCTTGCCGTAGCTTGTTTTGGCAGGCTGCGTGCAAGTTGATCAAGACCGAGCTTTGGCTTGGTTTTTTTATTTTTTTATGGAAAGTCTGACAGGGCATCTGGAGAGGTTAAAAGGAAAAAAGATTATGGTTGTATTTCCTCATCCAGATGATGAATCGATGATGACTGGGGGATTATTATATATAGCTGGGAGGATGGGGATTTATACAGTGGTAGTTACACTTACCAGGGGTGGCGCCGGTAAAATTCATATTCATCCTAAAGGCAAATCATTAGCACAAGTTAGAGAACATGAGTTGAGGATGGCGTGTTCCCGTCTTGGAGTAAATAGACTTATAATCGGGGACTTTAGTGATGGAAAGTTGAAGAATGAAAGGAATAGCTGGTCTTCTTGGCTTAAAAAAACTATCTTTAAGGAGAGACCCTCGATGATTATTACTTATGACCATTCCGGGTTAACTGGACACCCCGACCATATTGCTTTGTCAAAGGAGACACTAAAGATTGCAAGATATCTTAACACACGCGCAAAAGATGAATTTAGTCTTTTTTGGGTATCGTTGGACAGAAGATTAAAAAGAATGTTTGTGCCTAGCGAGGTTTCTCAGTTTTTTTGTACCCCGACACATTATCTAGATATTGGTATAGCATGGGTGAGAAAGTGGATGGCTGTAAAGTGCCACAGAAGCCAACGATTTGCACAAATCAAATTGAGATTTCCTCTTTGGCTTTTTCTTTCTAAAAATCACTTTGAGTGGTACTATAAAGTTGATTTGGATAAGAAATATAGTTCTAAGTACATGAATTTTGATATCTAGATTTCAGATGAGAATCTATAACACGCTTACCCGCAGGCTGGAGGATTTTTCACCCATTAAGCCTCCTCGTGTTGGTCTTTATACATGTGGCCCCACTGTCTATTACTATCCCCATATTGGAAATTGGCGGACATTTGTTTTTGAGGATGTCCTAAGAAGAGCGCTTATTTTTTTGGGATACGATGTGGTGCATGTTATGAATATTACCGATGTTGGTCATCTAACCGGTGATAATGTTGGTGATGCTGATGTTGGTGAGGATAGGATAGAAAAAGCTGCCAAGCAGGAAGGAAAAACTGCTTGGGAGGTAGCCCGATTTTATACTAAAGACTTTGTGGAAAGCAGAACTAAGTTAAATATCTTGCCTCCCACACATTTTGTCTCAGCTACAGATCATATAGGAGACCAGATTGCTCTTATAAAAAAAATTGAGGAAAAGGGGTTTACCTATGTGACTGACCTTGGAGTATATTTTGATGTTTCCAAATTACCCAGTTATGGGATACTGGGAGGCCAGAAGATGATAGACAAAAGGGTTGCAACTAGGGAGGAACTAAAGGAGGATCCCCAAAAAAGAAATCCCTTCGATTTTGCCTTGTGGAAATTCTCCTATGTTGGTGGCAGAAGCTTTAATCCACAGACCGATGATCCGTCAAATCGGCGTCATATGGAATGGGACTCACCATGGGGAGTTGGCTTTCCAGGTTGGCATATAGAATGTTCAGCGATGAGTATGAAGTATTTGGGTGAACAATTTGATATTCATACCGGCGGGGTTGACCACATAGCGATCCACCATACAAATGAAATTGCTCAGTCACTTGCCGCAACAGGGAAGATTCCAGCAAAGTACTGGATGCATGGAGAATTTTTGAAGGTTGATGGCAGAAGAATGGGGAAGTCCCTTGGAAACGCATATACTTTGCATGATATTGAGGATAAAGGTTATGAACCTTTGGCACTGCGCTATCTATACCTTGGCGCGCACTATAGGGATACACTTAACTTTACATGGAGAAGTATTGATGCTGCACAAAAGTCACTGGATAATCTTCGAGACCTGGTCTTATCTGCAAAAACTGACAAGAATAGGACCATTCTCTCAAGTGAGAAAGAGAGGAAAATTAATGATTTTTCCACCAGCTTTAGAGATGCTGTGGAGGATGATCTAAATACATCAAAAGCACTGGCAGTTCTTTGGCAGGCACTTAAAAGTAATATCCCTTCTGAGGACAAGTATGATCTGGTATTGACCTTTGACGAGGTATTGGGGTTGGGTCTTTCTAGTCTTGAATCTGAGTTATTTGAAATTCCCAAAGAAGTTGAGGATCTGATTCGGAAAAGAGAGTCTTTAAGGAAGGCTGGCGACTTTAAGGCTGCTGACGAGCTAAGAGAAAGGATAGAATCAATGGGATTTCGTGTTGAAGATACGGCAGCTGGGATAAGGGTGACTCCCCGTAAATCAAGGATTGAAAAATGAGATTTAAGGCTGTGATTTTTGACCAAGATGGTACCGTTGCTGATCATGAGTTAGTCTATGAGAAGGCTTTTAAGATAGTTCTAGCAAGGTACGGCGTAAATCCAAGCCATGAGTTCTGCCATGAGCGAGGTATCGGTATTGTAGAAAACTGGGAGAATTTTTTCCGGAGATTTGATTTACAGACCGACAAAACACCCTCCGACCTTGCCCAAGAAACTCAAGATGAGTTCGAAAGAATGATTGACCAATCAAGGCTTACTCCTGGATTTAGGGAATTTGCCATCAAATTAAAAAAAGGTGGGATTAAACTTGCTTTGGCCACCTCCAATAGTAGAGGAATTGTTTATAAAATAGGGAAACTGCTGGAGATTGATAATTTATTTGATGCAATTGTCACAGGGGAGGATGTTGAGAATAAAAAGCCAGATCCGGAAATTTTTTTGTTGTGTGCCAGGAAATTAAAAGTGCATCCATTTGAATGTTTTGTATTCGAGGATGCATCAAGTGGGGTTATTGCAGCAAAAAAAGCTGGTATGAAGGTCGGTGTTATCCTCCATAATAATTTTGACCACCCAGTGTTTGACCGCGCAGACTTAGTAGTTGAGGATTTTTCTTCAGTTCCTGTTGGATTGTTTATATGAAGGATAGGACGGTATTGTAAGGGACTAAAAATAAGGGTAAATTAAAAGTATGAGAAAGGCTTTATTTTTATTTCTAATCCTTGTTTATTTTTGGGTAGGTGTAAAATTTGTTGTTGCGCAAGAGGTTGAGGATCCAGCTTCTTCAGCAAGAGCCAGCTTTGATAAATCTTACAGCCAATATCTTAGTAAACTCGAAGAATATAAGAAAGTGTATGACCTGTATGTGACAGCAAAGGCACAGCATTTGCGCAGTCGCACACCAAAGTCGGAAAGCGCACTTATTGACGCCGGTCAATCGATTCTAAAGCTAAGGGACGAGGTAATAATCTATTACCTTGATATGCTAATGAAGAAGTACAAGGATACTGATGGATTTAATGACGAAACTGCAGGCAGATTACAGACAAAGGTAGATGAAGAGGTTAAATGGTATGAAACCCATATTCTGTCATTACCCAGTGCAGCTAGCCTGGAGGATTTAACTGAGGATTCCAAAGAGGCTCAGACAAGAAAAAGGACTCTAACGGATCCATTGATCTATGAAATCCTTCTTAACATATCATATGCAAAGACCCAAGATTATGCGGATCGCCTTGAGAACCTGTTTTGGGGGTTTAGAAAAAGGTTTGATGTAATACGGGCTGATACAAGGGAAGGTTTTGCGCTTGATGTTAGGAAGGTTCAGGTAATTGATAGGTATCTCGCTGAGGTTGAAGTTATCATTAAAAGAAGTAACGACAAGAGAGCCAGTGTCTATGGGGAAATATTGAAGGGAAAAGTGAAGGATGTATCAGCATACAATGGGATAATAAAGTCATTGGCAGAATCCACAGGCTATCAGAAGGACGCGATTTTTAAGTTCATTGAGGCAATAAACGAAATCAAGACAAAAGATGTAATCTAGATTACTATGGCCGACGATAATTTACAAGAAAAAGGGTCCAAAAAGAGTGTATTTGAGGTCTTATCTAGTGCTATCAATACCTGGTTTTCAATGCTTATGGGTAGGCCGGTGAGAAAAATCCCAGAAAGTGTTAAGCAGGAGCCGAAAGTTGAACCCGCACAGATTGAAGAGGATAGCGTCAAAGAGGATTTCAAGAAGGCAAGGGGCATGATCCAAAAAGTTGCCCTCGAGATTTTGTCTAGAACGGCTCCCAGTGCTGAAAAAAGAAAGATGCTTGGGCAAAAAGGATTGTCTTACGCAAAGAATGTAGTGGATGTTAGTTTTACTAGAAAAGTGGTCAATCTGTTTATGGTAGTTTTTTTTGGTTTGATAATCTTTTTTGTGGTCGTACGGTTGAACAAGTATCTTGGGAATAGCAAAGATCAAGGAACTTTTGTTCCATCCAAAGCTCCCACTGTACCTCCCTTTCAGAGGACGGAACCTTCTTTGTATGCTGATGATGCAGAGATATTAAAGATTGAGGAGGATGCAAAGGTTCTTCTTAATGAAATTATCGAAAAAAGTTTAGAGGATTCTTCGATCTCAACTCCTCAACTTGATGAAAACATAGACTTTCTTAAATAAAGCAAAGTGGTCCTTACTTAGGAGAGGTTAATCTTTTTGATAGTAAACCCATCGGCCTTTAATCCGATATGGTCGATCAATGGAAAGGCTTGTCTCACTTCGTTCTGAAATTTTTCAGCTAGGGTAGCTGAAAAATTACTGTATATTCCGCGTTCAGTATTTGCGCAAAGCCGGTTTTCATATTCGTGGACGATTTCAAGAACTTTCTGTCCTATCTTATTAAATTCTTCCTGCAGAGCGGACTTGTTAAGTGCGTATCTATCATGGAGTCTTGAAAATTCATCGAATAAGTCTTTGTTCTCAGAAAGCATCTTGTCGAAGTAATCTTTATATCGTGTCATGTGTTTAGTATACAAATCTCTCTAAAGAATTCAAATGCAGGAAGCGTGCGATTTTGAAGATCCATGAAGTTGCTTTATAATAGCATGCTGTTATGAGAGAACGATTGCCAAAACAACTTAGCAGAAGAGAGTTTTTGGAGGTTTTAGAATTAAGTGCTCTAGCTTTCTTACCGAATGGGATACAAAGGATAGGTGAAGGTGTTGTTGGAGATTTCCAGACCGCTTCTTGTGGCCACGAAGGGGGATATCCAGGAAAAGATGAGGGAGTGGCAGAAACTGGAATTGAGATAATTGATAATGTTGGCATTGAGAGTGATGGTCGAAAAGTGAATGTTGTTGTAGATGTGATCAAAGTTAAAGAAAATATCCTTTCAAGGGCGGATCGTATGGTCTCTCCAGCATACTACCCTAGAGTTGAAAGACTTATAGATAAAGGATTGGTAATAAGTCTAGGCGCAAGGCCATACTCCGAAGTAAGAATGATGATGGAAGATAAAGATCGGGTTCGTGGTAATAATGATAATGATGTTATCTCTAAAATTCTTATAGATCTATTAGGTTCAGTGCCTTCCTTATTTAAACTCGAAGGAATGTATTTTCTGGGTGAAAAACCTGTTATTTATATAAATACCGGGCAAGTATTGGCCAATGGTGGTGTTGTGAATTTAAGAAGGGTATGGGACCATGAGACTGCTCATCTGATTTATTTTGCATCTGGCAAAAGGGAGAGCATCGCTGAAAGGATGCTTGAAACTATGGCGATACAGTGGTTAATTAATGCCCTATCAATTTCAGTGCTGTTGTCATGGAAATACAAATTGATGTCGGAAAAAAGAGGAGTTGGTCTAATGGATCTACTTCGGGAAAGAAGAGCAGATGTTAAAAGAGAAATAGTCCTCAGGTCTTTGTTTCAGCTTCTGCCATCGCTGTCTGCTTCAGACATGATCCACTATCTATATTTTGACGACGATGAGGTGTTGGCAAGAAGGGCAGTAAACAATTTTCCTACACAAGAAAAATTTTTTAATAGGATGATAAGGATTGAATACGCATAAAGTCCAGCCATATTGACCCTATTAGTAAGTTGTGGATTGACTACTAGCATGGGATAAACGTATTATAGTAAAGGTATGTTTACTCTTCCGGTACTAAGATATCAATATAACTCTCTTGAGCCGTATATTGATGAAGCAACAATGAGGATCCACCACACCAAGCACCATCAGGCATATGTTGATAACCTCAACAAGGCGCTTGAGAAGTATCCAGATTTTTATAAGAAACCCATTGAGGAAATTTTATCTGATTTAGAAGCTGTCCCTGAGGATATTAGGATGGCGGTTATCAACAATGGAGGAGGCCATGCAAACCACAGCTTGTTCTGGGAGATTATGGCACCAAATCCAAAAAAACAGCCTGAAGGTGCGCTCTTGGACGCGATAAACTCTACCTTTGGGAGTCTATTGGCATTTAAGGAACAGTTTACCCAAAAAGCGATGGGAGTTTTTGGCAGTGGATGGGCTTTTCTGATAGTTACCCCTGAGCGGAGGTTGTCTCTTAAACGTCACTCGTTTCAAAATAGCCCAATCTCACATGGAAATATCCCCATATTAGGAATCGATGTCTGGGAACATGCATATTACTTGAAATATCAAAATAGGCGTGCTGAATATATTGATGCTTGGTGGAATGTGGTTAACTGGGAGGAGGTTGAAAATCGTTTCAAGAGATCTCTGCATTCTTCATAAGCTTGCTGTGGTAATATAAAAATGAATTAGATGTTTTTTATCTTAGATGGCAAGACTCACATACGATCAGCTAATCAAAAAGCATGTTCAGATATTGCGTGGTCTTAAGTCAAAATCGGGTCTTTTTTTAGCTTCAAAGAAGGGAGTCTCAACTGGCTACGATAAATCTTGGCTAAGGGATAATTTTTATGAAACAATTGCTTTTGAGGTATTGGGTGATTGGAAGACTGTGGAGAGAACATACAAGGCGATATTGAATATTTTTTTGCGCTATGAGGATAAAATTGACTGGGCCATTGCCGAGCACCCAAAAGAGTCCTTTAAGAGAATTCACGCTCGTTTTCATCCAGATACTTTTGATGAATTTTGGGAAGAGTGGGGAAATAAGCAAAATGATGCTATTGGCTGTATCCTATTTAGATTGGGCGAGCTTGAGATAAACCAAAAAAGATCCATTCTTAAGACTGTTGATCATTTTCGCATTGTTAACAAGCTAGTTAGATATCTTGAGGCTATTGAGTACTGGAAGGATCCAGATTCGGGGGTATGGGAGGAGAATGAAGAACTGCATGCATCAAGTGTAGGGGCATGTGTTGCAGGGTTAAGATCAATCTCCAGAGTGCCTCAGATATCGGTGCCAATTAGTCTTATTAAAAAGGGTGAGGATTCGTTAAATGAGCTACTTCCACGCGAATCAAAGAGTAAGTTTGTTGATCTTGCGCTTTTGTCTTTAATCTGGCCGTATGATGTGGTGAGTGAGAATCAGCGTGATCAGATACTAGAAAATGTTGAATATCATCTTCTAAGAGAAAGAGGTGTTATTCGCTACAAGGGCGATCGATACTACAATAAGAACGAGGATCAAGTAAGCGAGGAGGCTGAGTGGACATTCGGACTTGCTTGGCTGGCAATAATTTATGAAAAGCTGGGTGATCGCGAAAAAGCAAATGAACTAATAAAGGATCTCATTGCTATTGATACACCTGAGGGACTTCCAGAGCTTTATTTCTCGAATAGCCCGGAATATAATGAAAATACTCCTCTTGGATGGAGTGAATCGCTTTTTATTGTAGCCTTGTATGAAATGAATGAGCGAATGAATTAATTGTAAAAAGATCTTGTTGTGAATATCTTTTTAGAGATGTTATCATTTACCTGCCAATGATGGAAAAAGATGCCAGCGACAGTTTGCCGCCAGTAAAGCCTAAAGTAAATATTGTCCTCCTGGGAATAGTATTCTTCTCATTATTAGTTTTGGTTGTTGCTGTTTGGACTGCTAGGGTGAAGAAGGGTGTTAGTGATACTCCTTTTTACCCTGGAAGCAAGAATGGTATCCCCGAGAAGATTGAAAAGTTTGCAAGTGAGGCTGAGTTTAGAGAATATCTATCCCAAGCAAAGGACATGTCACAAATGGGGAGGGTTACTAGTGATGTGATGATTGCGCCGAGGGCTACAATGGAGGAACCTACCGGTTTAGCCACCACAAAGGTGGAGCGTTACTCCCAGACGAATATTCAGACTCCCGGGGTTGACGAACCGGATATCTTAAAGACTGACGGAAAAAGGTTTTATTATTGGGCACAGGGAGTTTCTTTTGGTATTAATCTGCCCGAGCGACCTGTTGAAATGGATATTAAAGATTCATTTCGAGAACCCGCACCGCCAATTGATCAGTCTAAGATAAAAATAATTTCAGCACTCCCTCCCAGCCAGATAGCTAAAATTTCTGAGATATCAGAGGCTGGGGAGATGCTTCTTTCCTCTAATAATTTGATGATTTTTACTTCGGAGGGGGTTGTTTCTTATGATGTCGGGTCTGATAGCCCGTCGAAAAAATGGGAACTGAATTTTAGTAAAAGTTCTGCGAGGATTATTGCATCCAGGCTTATGGATGGAAAACTTTATCTTGTCACCCAAAATTATATAGATGAGTTTTCTCCATGTGATATACCCTTGTCTACAGGTGTAGTTATTACCTGCAAAGACATCTATAGGCCTGATATCATAATTTCTGCGGATCTGCTTACGACTGCGATGGTGGTTGATCCTAATGATGGTGCTGTAGAGAAGAAAGTATCGTTTATCTCTTCTGAATCTACAGTAACTTATATGTCCAGCAAAAACTTGTATGTGACTTACGCTTACAATTCTGATTACTCCTTGATGATGTACGACTTTCTAAGAAGTCAAGCCAGTGATCTTGTGCCTGAATTTGTCGTAGAGAAAGTCAGAAAGATTGGGGAATATGACATCTCTTTATCCTCAAAAGTTAGTGAGATTCAAAGGGTTATAGACCAATATAAGTCCTCTTTGGGGAAAGACGAAAGGCTTCGATTTGAAAATGAACTAAACAACAGGCTATCTCTTTTTATCAAGGAGCGTGCACGTGATCTCGAGAGAACCGGAATTGTAAAGATCAACGTCGACAATTTTGGGATCGAGGCGACAGGGAGTGTTGCGGGAAAGATCCTTAATCAGTTTAGCATTGATGAATTTAACGGCTATTTAAGGATTGCAACAACAAGCGGTGGTAGTTGGATGGGGATGGCGTCATCCTCAGTTAATGACGTTTATGTTCTTGACAACGGGCTTAGGAAGGTTGGTGAGGTAGTTGATTTAGGAGTCGGGGAAAGAATTTATTCTGTGAGATTTATTGGTAAAAGCGGATATGTAGTTACATTTAGGCAAACTGACCCATTTTATGTAATTGACCTTTCTAACCCGTCTCGTCCTAAAAAAGTTGGAGAGCTAAAGATTCCCGGTTACTCATCCTATCTTCACCCGCTTAAGGATGATCTGATATTGGGAGTTGGACAGGAGGGTTCACAGGTAAAGCTGTCAGTATTTGATGTTTCAGATGCCGGAAGACCCGTTGAGGTTGGAAAATATACTCTTAATGAATATTGGACTGAAGTGCAGAATAACCACCATGCGTTCCTAAGTGACCCAGAAAGACAAATATTTTTTATTCCTGGAGGGCAAGGAGGGTATATCTTCTCATACAAAAACACACTACAGCTTGAGAAAGCGGTTTCTTTGTATGCACCAAAAAGAGCTGCCTATATAAATAATTTCTTTTATATTTTTGGCGACAGAAGTATTGATGTCTACGATCAAGATGATTGGGAGCTGATAAAGAGCTTAGATTTGAAATAATCTGCTTCTGAAAGGATCCACTTGCTAATTGGTTTTGATTTGCTTCAGAATAGATGGGCATGGTACTCAAGAGAGTGTTTCTTGCAATAGCAGTTTTGGACGTAGTAGTACTTAATATTTTTTTTCTCTATTTCCTGTACGGGTGGGTTTCAAACAATGACCCCGATCTTGTCTCTGGTAAGAAAGAGGTTGAATTGGTGAAAGACGAGGGTGTTATGGATAAAGGGTTTGAGAAGACTAGTTTGATCTGCGATGATGAATGCAAAAAGGTAATTCAAGAAGAGGTCCAGAAAATCATTATTCCAGCAAGTACAGTAATAACACCAACGCCTTCTCTGGCCAAAAAAAGTGTTGCTAGAAACGCGTTCTATTATCCAATCCCGGGATCGGGAAGTACTACCAATACTCAGTGGACAGATGTTGCCGGAAGCGAATTTTATCTAAACATTTCTGATTTTAGTGGTTTTAAGGAGGCTTATCTGGAGGTGAATATGAAGCTTTTCAATGGAAATGGAGCAGCATACGCAAGGCTCTATGATATAACAAATTCGCGGGCAGTTGATGGCAGTGAGGTAACGACTACTAGTCAAACATCAACGGCTGTAACTTCCGGGAAAATTAGCATTTGGAGAGGAAATAACAAGTACAGACTTCAAGTTAAATCCTTGACGTCGGATACCACTGTTATTGAGAGTGCAAGGATGAAGATAATTACTGAGATTGAATATTAGCGGGCTATGTCAAGAAAGATCTTGCGAAGTTTTGTTTATTTTTTTATTTTTCTTTTTCTGCCGCTTAGTGTCTTTTTGGTGGGACAAAATACCCACTTTCTTAATAAGGCATATTTGGATATTGCTGGCAAAGAGGCTAATCTTGTTATTGATTTGTCAAAGAAAGGGGAAGTGTTTCGGGAAAACTGGAGGTATTTTTCCCAGGGAGGGGAAAGCTCTGAGGGGATGCTGTCTCACTCTATCTCCAGCATGAAGAAAATAGGCCCTAGATATATTCGTATTGACCATGTCTACGACTTTTATGAGCCTGTCGCAAGAAATTCAGAAGGTCGGTTGGTTTATAATTGGCAAAAACTGGATTTAGAGATTAAGGCGATAAGAGATATGGGGGCCAAGCCGTTTATCTCACTTTCTTACATGCCGCCAGCAATTTCCTCAGGCAGCGAGGTTGATATACCAAGAAACTGGGCTGAGTGGGAGGATGTGGTTAGAGCTACAATCGAGCATATAAGTGGCAAAAACGAATTGGCAATTGAGGATGTCTACTATGAGGTTTGGAACGAACCTGATCTTTTTGGAGATTTCAATCTGAAGGGAGAGAAAAGTTATCTTAACTTGTATCTTTATGCATCCCGTGGAGCTCAATCTGCCAAGAACGTATTAGCATTCAAATTTGGCGGTCCTGCTACTACAGCTTTGTATAAGTCATGGGTATATGATCTTATTAGTTTTGTGGAAAGAATGGGACTTAGAATGGATTTCTATTCGTGGCACAGGTATTCCTTGTACCTTAGAGATTATGAATCTGACTTGGAGAATTTATCTTTGTGGGGCAATGACCTTCCGAGGTTGAGAAGTCTTGAGCTTGTTGTAACTGAATTTGGACATACTCCAAAAAATGACGATGGCTATGATACCTATTTTTCAGCAGTTCATACAATTGCCGTTATTGCTGAAAATTTTGGCCGTGTAGACAAGATGTTCACCTTTGAGGTCATTGATGGTGAGGGAGATAAGATGCACTGGGGAAGGTGGGGCATTTTAACTAATCCCAAGTGGGGAGTGCCCGAGGAGAAGCCTCGTTTTAAGGCATTCGGGTTTTTGAATGATATTGACGTGCCTGGTATTGCAATTGATATTACGGGAGAGGGTGATTTTGTGAAGGCGATTGGGGTTCTTGGTGGTGACGGTCTAACAATATTAATTGTCAATTACGATCCGTCAGGCAAGCATTATGAGAATGTTCCTATTAATGTTTATGGTTTGCCTGATGGTGAGTATGCATATAAACTGACAGAGTTTTTAGGTAAAAGTGTAGATTTTCCTATTCTTATAAGAGATGGTAAGTGGAGTTCGAAATTGCTTATGCGTCCCAATACAGCAGTAATACTAAAGTTGTTGCAACAAAGTTTAATCGATTGAAAACTCTTCGGAATGTATTCTGTAGCCCTTGATTCCAAGTTTCTTAAGCTGAGTTTTTAGTGATTTCATCATTGGCGGCGGACCGCAGAGAAGAATATCTGAATTTACTGCATCTGGTGATTTTTGCATTATAGTATCCGAATTTAGTCTCCCCATTTCCTTTGAGAAGTGAGGAATCACTTTAAAATTTTCAGTTGAGGACTCGATTTTTTGGAGTTCGTCAAGGAATACGGCCTCATCTTTTGTGCTAACAACATAATAAAGGTCGATCTTATAAGGATTAGGTGTTGTGAGGCTTCTTGCCATTGATAAAAATGGCGTAATTCCGATTCCGCCCGCGATCCATATTTGTCTTTTTGTTCCATAACGATAGAAAGTGAAATATCCATATGGTCCTTCGATTTGAGCTATTGCATCCTTTTTAAGTAGCTTTATGGTCTCGGTATAGTCGCCAGAGCTTTTGATGCCAAAGGATAAAAATTCCTGATCCGGTGAGGAAGTAAGCGAGAAAGGATGAGCCTCCTTAGTGATACCCAAGGATGTGAAACTAACAAAGACGAATTGTCCCGGGAGATAAAACATTGTTTTTGACAAGGGAGCTAGAATCACTTCTGTTATATCATTGCCGAGGAGTTTAACATCAGTGACTTTATAGTGGTATTTTTTGATAGTGAACCTCTCAAAAACGCTTTTGTAGAGAAAAGCAGCTATTCCTGCGAAGCTAAATGAGAGGATGTAGATTCTGAGGGGAATGTTTGATGAGACAGTGCTTGGAATAAGGTATATATGAAGCGAGGCAAAGAAAAGCGCAAGTCCCAAGAATTTGTGTGACACTTTCCATATTTGATAGGGGAGTTTGATGAAAAATGTAAGTGCAAGGGTAATGATCATAACTGCAAGCGCAATTATTCCTGAGAAAATTGGAAAATTCGAATAGGATGAAAAAAGAATCTTTGCCGCCGCTACAACAGAGATTGGCACGTAATGAAGTGAAATCATTACAGGATGATATAAGAGAAGGATAAATGATACAGCCCCAACAAGGTGATGTATGATATAGACCCTATTTAATCCGCCAAAAAGGTTTTCAAGAAATCGGAACCTAGCTGATAATAGAAAATTGATAGAGAATAGTACACTCCCCACCAGGCCAAGGACCTGCCCTGATGCTAGAAATATACTGCTTTGGTTTCTTGCATTGGTAGATTCAAACCAGAGAAGTATTGGAATTAAAGATGCCAAAATTATGAGGATGATGCCAATATTGAGTCTTGACGCTTGAATAGTTTTCATGCTTTTATTAACATTATACTTTTACTATCCGTGGATGGGAAAGATAGAAAAATTTCTTGCTTCAAATGATATTAAGCTGTACCTTAGCCTCTTTGTCCTATTGGTTGGAGCTGTAGTTTCTGTATTTACTGCCCTGAACCTTTACTCCAATCGTGTTACTTATCCAAAAGCACAAGGGCTTCATAAGGGAGCAGTAATTATAACTGATAGGGGATCAATTGAGATTGAGTTTAATGAGAAGGCTCCGATTGCGATATCAAATTTTGTCAGGCTTAGCGAATCCGGTTTTTATGATGGTCTAAGGGTACATCGGGTAGTGCCAGGTGTCCTCCTTGAGATAGGAGATCCGCTCACAAGGTCTGTTGAGCTAAAGTCAAAGTGGGGGAACGGAGGAGCAGGATATACATTTGCTGATGAAATCCTCCCAACAGACAGGATGATTAAAGGAGTTGTTGCCTTTGTGAACAATGGCCCAAACACAAATTCAAGTCAGCTTTTTATTTTAGCTGCTGACGCTGAGTGGCTAAATGGCAAGCACACCATACTTGGTTGGGTAAAGAAAGGATATGATACTGTTGAGAGGATAGTGTCAGCCCCTGTCTCTGTCTTTGAGATCCCACTTGAGGATATTACTATAACGAAAGTGGTCTTGAAGTAATGAAGATTAAGATAATTGTTGGTATTTCTGTTCTGTTGTTTGTAATAATTGTCTCGTCAATTGGAGTTGCTGGGCTTGTGCTATATGAGCAAAAAAAATCTGCAGACTTGGGACAAAAAATTGCTGCCACGAACTCTGCGGTTACTGATAATAACCCATCAGTCCAAGCAGACCCTCAGCTTGGAGGTATCACGGTAGATATAGTGGCCAATCATTCCTCTCGGGATGACTGTTGGATGATAATCGAAGGCAATGTCTATGATTTCACCAAGTTCCTTGACTTGCACCCTGGTAGCGCAGCGTCTATGTTGCCTTATTGTGGTAAGGATGCGACGAACGCCTATAACACCAAAGACAAAAATCCCCCCACTGCCCATTCGCAATTTGCAAGAGATCTTCTCAACCAATATTACTTAGGCAAATTGGGATCAAACTTTGGCGCGACTATAACTCCCTCCCAAAATACGGTTACAGTCTCACCGACCTTTACCCCGACATTTGCAGGCAGGCCAACAACAGCACCGGCTAGTGGAACTGGCAGTAACAACATTTTAACAACTCAATCTGTGTCTTTGCATTCAACTCCTTCGGATTGCTGGATAATTATTTCAGGAAATGTATATGCAGTATCCTCCTATTTGAATGCGCATCCTGGTGGGGCGGGTGCTATAACCCCATACTGTGGTAGGGACGCAACAAATGCGTTTAACACCAAAGACAAAAATCCTCCCTCTGCACATTCAAGTTTTGCGGCAAGCCAGCTTAATTCTTATTTGATAGGGAGGATTGGATCCACTGCATCAGTTGTGCCTACAACTGTTCCTTCCACTGCTAATATGCCAACTCCAACATCTTCTCCGCAGAATGCTACCCCAACCCCAAGTTCAACTCCCGGCGGGGGAGGACAAAACATTACATTGACAATGGCACAGGTATCATCCCATAACACATTGCAGGATTGCTGGATGGTAATATCCAATAAGATCTACAATCTGACTGCCTATATTGCACGCCATCCGGGTGGACAGCAGGCAATTTTAGACTATTGTGGGAAGGATGGAACAATCGCTTTTGATACTCGCGGCGGGAGGGGCACTCACTCAAACAACGCAAGAAACTTGCTGGCAGGGTATTATATTGGGGACCTTGGGCAGAGTGTTCCAACCAATACTACACCGACTCCAACCCCGACCACGACTACAATGCCTACGGGCTCGCAGTCTCAGATACCGGCCGTTGTCCTCCAGCGTTATCCCGATGCCGTTCTAAAGGGAGAGATGAAGTACGAAGATGATGGAAGGTTGGAGTTTAAGATAACAACAAACGGACAATGCAGGAAAATAAAAATTAACCCCGCAGGTGAGATAACCGAGGATAAAAAATGCTAGAACTTCATTGCCAATTTTGTCGGCAATATGTTGGCCACTTTTGGTTTTTTTCCTGCATAGGATATGGTATAGTCCAGTAAAGTATTTCTACCGATGAAGAAGCATATTTTTCTTTTGGTGGTAGTAGCTGCCATTGCTATTGCAGTGGTAGCGAGAGGTCCCAAAAGGAAAGATAATATTACCCCCCGCGAGGGTTCTAGCGATGCAAGGAAGGAAACTGTTACTGAGGAAGAGAGTCGAAAGGTGAGTATAATTACTCAAAATTTGGACACTCCCTGGGCTATAGCATTTCTTCCCGAGGGAGGAATGCTTGTAACTGAAAGAGGCGGAAGTGTTCGTCTAATAGATCGGATAAATGGAGTAACCAAGATGGATACTATAGCAACCGTCTCATCAGTGCGCGAGGTGGGGGAGGGAGGGCTTCTAGGAATTGCAATACACCCTGATTTTTTCTCAAATAAATTTGTCTATCTTTACTACACGTATTCGAATTCGGATGGAAATACCTTCAATAGAGTTGTTAGGATGCGATATGAAGACCGTAAGCTTGTTGATGAAAAGATTATTGTTGATTCAATTCCGGGATCACTAAATCATAACGGTGGGAGGATAAAATTTGGTCCTGATAGGATGCTTTATATAACAACAGGTGATGCCCAAAATCCATCTTTGGCGCAAGATAAAAACGCCCTTGCTGGAAAGATTTTACGGGTCACAGATGAGGGAAAACCCGCCCCGGGAAACCCGTTTGGAAATGAAGTTTATTCTTATGGGCATAGAAATCCACAAGGTATAGTTTGGGACGATGAAGGAAATCTTTGGGCAACTGAGCATGGCCCATCTGGAGCTGAAACTGGTAACGATGAATTAAACAAGATCGTTTTAGGTGGAAATTATGGCTGGCCGGCAATTAGAGGAAAAAGATCAAGAAGCGGGATGCTGGTGCCCGTCTTGGAATCAGGTGAGAAAAACACGTGGGCACCCGCTGGGATTGCCTACTATAAGGATAAATTATTTTTTGCAGGCTTAAGAGGAGAGACTTTGTACTTTGTTTATGATCTTTCTGGCGTACCAAAGATCAAGGAATTGTTGAAGGGCGAATATGGAAGGCTAAGGGAGGTTATTTTGGGCCCCGATGGTAGATTGTATATCACCACAAGCAATCAAGATGGGAGGGGAAGGCCCAAAGTGGGGGATGATAAGATATTGATGGTTGATCCGGAAGTACTTTGACTGAGATGGCAGGTAACACTCAGAAGAGAGCAAAAGATAGCTGGGTTTACAAGGTTACAAAGACTTCATTTGCACTAGACCTTGAGGAAGGGATATTTACATGGAAGGATCCCAAAAAAATTGCTTTGTCCCTTAAAGCGTCGGCTGAGAACTCACAAAGAAGAAAGGCAAAAACACCATTTCAATCTGCTATGAGTATGCTTAATTTTTATATTAACCGAGCAGGGAAAAAGCTTGATCCGTCAAAAAAGGCTATTCTAGAGCAAGCAAAGGTAGAATTAAGGAAGGTTTTTGGGAGGACAAAACTACAAAATTTGTGAACTGATTGCTGTTGTCCCAACAATATTCTTTTTTGACTCCAGTTGTTATCTGGTAGAGAAGGTTTCCTCTGGGGGAGGGTTGCCTGCTAGTGTATTGATTAAATCTTTACATTGCTTGTCAGGGAGGAACACGCCAACAACATAACCTTGTGCTGTAACAGGTGCTAGTCCAAGCCCGTGAACTACAATGTTATCTGTGACACGATTGGGATCTTCCTTTGATCTTGGATGAACATAATAAAATTTAAGTTTGTTGTCCCTATGTCTATAGAAAAAACTTGCAACGACATCTTTGTTATTTGGTCCTTTAACGATTGCTTTGGAGTCTACGTATTCATCTCTAGCATTTTGGATAATACGTATGATGATGTGAGAGTTGTCATCCTCGCGATCTAGAAGATAGTGAAACGCTACGTCAAGCACGGTGATGCTCTCCACGCCATCCCGATTCTCAGGATGCAACGTTTTTTTCTCGAAAGCTAGAATCTTTCTTTGAATGAATAACTTTTCTACTGTATTTTCTGCATGTAGAAAAAGGACGTCCTCAGCAGTATTTGGAAGATTACTTTCTGAACCTCGCCTAACCCCGCAAGAAGTTGCAAATAAACCTGCAACAGCAACGGTTGCAACCTTAAGAAATCTCCTCTAGTAACAGTTAGTTTTAGTTGTGACGACTCTTTCGTAGCCATAATAGTAATATTCTACACTTCTATGAGTGAATTATGGCCTATAGTGCACCAATTGTCATGAGAATGTTCTATTTGTGGATCTACTATTCGACCCTCGTGATGAACTAATTACAGATGTATATGATGGATGACACGAGAGCCTTTTTATGCCTAAAATTTGATATGCCATTTAGACATAGAGGTTGTTTACTACATACCTTATACCTTACCAGAAGGGAGATTCTTGACAAAGAGGGAATTATTCCGCTATAATTTTTTATAATTATTATGGCCCGGGGTATAAATGAAGTAGCAGAACCAAAAGGTGTAAAAAATGTAAAAGAATCATTAGCTCCTACTTATCTTAAGGAAGTTTTAGGGTTGGTTAATGAAGGGTATACAGAGGGTGCTGCATATTTTAGTCTAACTGAATCTGGTGTGGTGATCTCCATGAGCAGTGTGATGGCTCTTCGTCCAGATGATCTTGGAGAATATGAATTTTTTGAAAAGACTGATGGTGGAGAAAAGCCCTTTCATCTCAGAGAAGGGGACGTTGTTTTCGTGGTTTCTTATCAAAAGAGGGAAGGTCATGGTGGAAAAGGGATGAATGTAGGTGCATGGCGGATATCTAATCGTAAGTATCTATTAGTGTCGCCTAAAGATGGGGAAGTACGTTTGGTGGAAAACTTGTTGACTGTAGAACGTGAACCAGATGATAAGAGGCGGGAAGTATATAGGATACTTGAACCTAAAGAACAATTTTTTGAACTACTTAATATATTGGTAGCCTTAAAAAACGCAAAGAAGATGAAGGAGGAAAATAAGTCTGGTTCGGATCAATAGAATGCAATTATATCCTCAGTTGCATGCGAATATAGCTGTGGGGTAAAATTCTGCAGGTGAGGCTGGAGATTGGCTTAATGTAGTAAATTATCTGCCCTCGAGATTTCAAAATGTTTATCCCGTTCTATTGTCTTATGTGTACATGTACACATGTACACTCCAGGAGTGAAATAGATAGACACTTCTGGAATTTGTAAAGCCGTTTCACTCCTAGCTAGTGTGGATGGATCTTTGTGTATAATATGGCTGTGAAACAGTTAACCATCTTAGGAAGTAAGACAGAAAGCTATTTAGCAACCTTGGATGAGGCTAAGAATTTGTTTGAGGCGTTAGATTATCCACCTTCAAGGATAAGGGCAATCTTAGTTAGAGTTTTTAAGGATTATTTCAAAGGAAAGATAGAAGAGGGGGTTTTGCTGGAAGTTGGGAGTATTTTACATATGTTGCAGCTTGGAACTTGGGACTGCGATCCTGATATACTGTCTATTACCTGTAGTCTTGACGATTTTCATCTAAAAAGAAATTTAACCTCCCGTGGTAAAAAGGTGAGGGAAAAATTGTACAAGGATTTGTATAAGAGTCTCTCAAGCAATCAAACAATATCAATCTCTTTACCGATAAGTTTTATTAAAAAGCTAGAGAAAGATGATAAAGTAGTACAAGAAGTGCTCAAAGAGATTTTTTGGAAGTTATTTGGAAAGTGAAGCGGTTATATGTATATTAGTTGAGCTATTGGGGATGTAAAAACACCTTGTAGTAAACCATCTGCAATGCTTAAAATTCTTTCTTGGAACGTCAACGGCATAAGAGCAATCTCCAGAAATAATTTTATAGAAAGTCTTAAAAAAATAGATGCAGATATAGTTTGCTTGCAGGAGATAAAAGCGTGCACTAGTCAGTTATCTTCTAATTTGAAAAGCCCCCTTGGCTACTTTTCTTTCTTTAACAGTGATCAAAGAAGGGGATATGCGGGAACGGCAGTCTTTACAAAGCTGGAGCCCTTGAAAATAATCAACAAAATCGGTTTGGAAGAATTTGATAATCAAGGAAGAATTTTGGGAGTCAGTTTTTCTGATTTTTCCCTGCTAAATGTCTATATGCCCCACGGAGGAAGACAGAAAGAAAACATGGGGTTTAAATTAAAAGCTTATTCACATTTGGCGAGATTTATTAAAAAGATGACGGCAAGAAATATAATCCTGATCGGTGATTTTAATATTGCTCACAAAGAAATTGACTTGGCAAGACCAAAGCAAAATATGGGCAATACTATGTTTACACCCGAGGAGAGAGTGTGGCTTGATAGATTAATAGCGCTTGGTTTTGTTGACAGTTTTAGGATTTTTAACAAGGGAACGGGTTTTTACTCATGGTTTCCATATAGTTATAATGCGAGAGAGAGAAACTTGGGTTGGAGAATAGATTATGCCTTTATCGCAAAAGACCTAAAATCAAAAATTAAAGAATCATCTATTTTAAATCATGTAAAAGGCTCGGATCACTGTCCCATATTAGTGAGAGTTGATTTATAATTGCTCAATGTCAAGTCTTTCTGTCGGGATAAGACATACCCAACCACAACATTAGACTTCAAGTTCGGGCTTATTCTCCCACACCCAAGAAAATGGCGGATTATTGAGGAAAGAGATAACTTAGGGAGAATTATCCGCTCCGTGCCACCACCATTAATCCTGGAGAACCCTTCTAAACCTTCATACGGGCTTTTACAGGGATAATTCGCAGGATCTTTGTTACATGTTATAATACAGTTAAATGAAAGTGTATTTTACAGCTTCGTCTTCAGGAAGTCATAAGGAAGATAGGGAAAATTATCTAAAGGTGTTACAGGTGATTAAATCCTCCAAACATACAATTACAAATCCTTATTATGCTGCTATGCTTGAATCTCAAGAAGGTGGTCGTGAAGATAAGGGCGGGGTAGGAGAAGGTGACGACGTGTTTGAGACATTAAGAAAAAAAATATCTAATTCAGATTGTGTCGTAGCCGAAATAACGATTCCTTCGACATCTCTGGGAATCCAAATTGAATATGCTCTGAGCAATAAAATACCCGTTTTGTGCCTTTTCAAAAAAGGAGGTAATGGAGATTTACCATTGATGGTAAGAGATTATAAAAATCCGTTGTTGTTTAAACAGTCCTATACTCCTAAAAACATCGCTGGTATCTTAAGGCGGTTTTTCAAAAATGTCCCGAAGACAAGGATAAAGTTTAACATGTTTATTCCATACGAGCTTGATAAATATCTCTCGTATTTATCTAAAAAGGATCGTATTCCCAAATCTGAAGTTGTCCGAAATTTGCTCCAGGATAAGTTGAAAGCGGATACAGAGTATTCTTCCTAGATATTAATTTATTTTTACGAAAGGTTGACAAGAGATTTCTTTAAAACTATAATCCTCTTTATTGTTGCTTACTCACTGGTGAGTAAACTCTATGGCTAAGACGAATAAAATTGTAGAAACAGCACTCTTGTCAACTCCAGGAGTTGTTATCTATTCAAAAGATTGTCCAATTGAGGTTAAACCAGGTATATTTTCACCAATTTACATAAACCTCAAGAACACATTACCGATCTATGAGGTAAGACATCTTTTGGTGAGAAAAATGTCAGAACTGATTGGCGATGAACCAGATTATATATGTGGAATTGAGAGTGGCGGAACATATTATGCTTCAGCTATAGCGGATACGCTCATAAGACCTGTAATTCTATATCGCAAAGAAAACAAAAAATATAACGACAAACGGAGGATTGTCGGTATGACTCCAACAAAAGGTTCATTGGTTGCAGTGGTAGACGATGTTTTCGCGACTGGTTTGACTGTATCGGGGGTGGTTAAGTTTTTCAAAGATTTAGGATGTAGGGTTAATCTCTATTCGATTTTTAGTTATGGTTTTGACAAAGAAATCGGAGATAAATTGGGTGTTAAGGTCTTCTCAATTTCCAATTTTAAGAGTTTGTGTAAAGTTGCCGAAAAGCTCAAAATCTTCACGCCTGAGGATATTAATTACTTAACAGAACATGTAAACACCTATAAAGATTACTTGAAATCTATTTAAGCCCATGTTTTTAATACTAGATTTTGGTAGCCAGTATACACATTTAATTAAGTTCGTATTGTCTAAATTAGGATACGAATCCCACATTCTGGCGGGAGATTATAGAGTAGTGGAATTTTATAATAAATTGAATAAGAATAAAAATCTCGAGGGTTTGATTCTTTCTGGTGGTGCATCTTCGGTGTATGACGGTAAGATTGATTTTGATAAAAAGTGGCTAAATTTGGGAATTCCAATCTTGGGTATCTGCTATGGTCATCAGCTGCTGGCTGACAGAATTGGCGGTAAAGTAGGTGCTGGAAAAGCGGAGTTTGGCAAATCTGTATTAGAGCTGAAATGTTCTGACGGAATTTTTAAGGATTTGCCAAAGAAGTTTGTGGTTTGGATGAGTCATCGGGATTCCGTAAAGAAGTTGCCCAAAGGATTTTCAATTATAGCCTCTAGTGATTACTCTAAAGTTGCTGCGATTAAGGATGATAAAAAGTTGTTTTATGGCGTGCAATTTCATCCAGAAGTATCGCATACGGAGAATGGGTCTAAAATTCTAGATAATTTTTGTTCGGTTATTTGTAGGGCAAAACGAGGGAAGCGGTGGACGGCAAAAAACTTTATCGATTCCATTGTGGGAGATTTGAGACAAGAAGTTGGTTCTGAGAAGATTATTTTCGGTTTGTCTGGCGGGGTTGATTCTTTAACAATGAGCGTTCTTCTTCGCAAGGCATTCCCTAAAAAACAAATAAAGGCAGTGTATGTTGATACTGGTTTGATGCCAGATGAGACGCTCGTGGAGGTCAAGTCGTTCTGTAAGAATTTTGACATTCCTCTAAAGATTTTAGATGCAAAAGAGGTGTTCTTTAAGTCGCTAAAGGGGATAGAGGATCCAACTGAAAAAGGGATGATAATTGGAAAGAGGTTTATAGAAGTGTTTGAAGGTTATGCAAAGAGTTTTGGAGCTAGATATTTTGCGCAAGGAACAATCTGGTCGGATGTCGTCGAAAGTGGAGTTACTAAGTTTTCCTCAAGAATTAAGCCACATCATAATGTTGCGGCTCTACCGAAGAAATTTAAATTCAAATTATTGGAACCATTGAGAGAATTATTTAAAAATCAAGTGAGGGAGATATCTAAAGAATTGGGGTTACCTGATTGGGTAGTCAAAAGGAAAGTATTTCCAGGACCTGGATTTGCAATAAGGGTTCAAGGCGAAGTAACGCCGTCGAAGGTAGAGTTGGTTAAAAAAGCTACCAAGATTGTAGAAGATATAATTTATCAATCTGAAATAAAAGATAAAATTTGGATGGCTTTTGCAATTTTAATAAATGTTCCAAGCCTTGGTGTGAAGGGTGATGACCATGTTAAAAACGAACAAGCGGTGGTGGTAAGAATCGTGGAGTCAGATAATTCTATGACTGCCAATTTTTCAAGAATCGCTATGCCTTATTTACCCGAGATATCTAAAAGGATTGTAGATGAACTTAATATTGGAAGGGTTGTCTATGATATTACTGATAAACCGCCTGCAACAATAGAATGGCAATAGAGAGATTCCCTGCTATAATGGTTGAGATTCCAATCCCTAGAGTCCATTTCAGTCTTGAGGGTATTGATGGTGTTGGTAAAACAACGCAAGTTATCAGATTAGAAAAAGAGCTGCTTTCAAGAAATATACCTGTTCAGGTCGGTAAAAGTCCTAGTTCTACTCCATTGGGTGAATTTTTACGACATAATATGGGAAGTTTGAAAACTTGGGAACGCAACGCCTTATTTCTTATGGACATGATAGCTGTCTTGAAAGATAACGAGGGAACAAATAGGGTTTTAATTTGGGATAGATATAAAGATTCTAACAGAATTGCAAATAAAGATATGACTCTTGAAGAGGCAGAGGGTTCTGTAGCTTGCTTACCAGAGACCACAAGAACATTTTTACTAGATCTTGATCCAGAGATAATTGTCAAAACTCGCCAAGACTCTTTGCATTCTCACTCCATGGATTTAGACTGGCAAAGAGAAAAAAGGCGAAGATATTTGGACTTAGCCGAGCGACATTCGCCAAGAATTATAGTCATCGATGCAACACTGGAAGAAGAACTAATAACAGAGTTTATTGCTCAAAGTATAGTCTCGGATTTGAAAGAGAGGGGATTGATATGAAAGAAAGACTGTTGATAGTTGGTAATCTGGCTAAAGATGTCATTGACGGAGAAGAAAAATATGGAGGATCAGCCGCCAATCTAGCAATAGCTGCTAGGGGCTTGGGAATTCAGGTTGGAATAATGTCAGTATTAGGAAAAGACGAATTTAGTGCGAGATATCGCGAATTTTTGATTCAAAATGACATAGACCTTTCTTTAACTTCTGACAGTGTTGAGCAGTTACCTGTTTGCGAAGTTATATCTAGAGACAATTCAATTTCAAGTAGTATTTGGTATGACAATCAATGTCATCCAACCATGGACAGGATGGAAGTTCCTAATGGATTAGAAACTGATTATGATGTTGCTCATTTAGTAAGTTGTCCACCGGGTTTGGCGAGAAGATTAGCTTCGTTAAGGGTAGAATTGTCTTACGAACCAGGTCCAATGTTAATTGAAGATCCGAGGTATTTTGATAAAGTTGTTGCTGGTCTTAGTTCTTTTATCTTCATGAACAAAGAGGAACATCAAGCTGCGCTTGCATATCTTGAAGATCTTACTTTGAGTGGAGACGACTATCAAAAGCTATTGGCTTTAATTGTAACTCTTGGCGCAGAAGGTTCTAGAATTTATCAAAGAAATCGAGGGAGTGTTACAATCTTGGAACTTCCGACAATTCCTGTTGAGAGAGTTGTTGATCCTACTGGAGCGGGAGACAATTTTAAGGCTGGTTTTTTGGTTGGTTATATGAGGGGTAGACCAATTGTTGAATGTGTCCAAATAGGTGCGGAGATGGGCGCAGCTTGTGTCATGCTAAAAGGGGGTGTTCTTCCCAAAGAAGTTGTTGTTAGAATAAAGGATAAATATCGATTATGAGATACACAGATATAGATACAATAGGGAAAAGATATCGTTTTAAAACAAACCTTCCTATTATTGGAGATAAAGAGGGTTTACTTTTAACGAGTTATCAATCAGCATCTGAGCATACAGCAAAACGCATCCTTCGAAAATTAGGGAAAGTTCCAGTCTTGGAGTTGTGTTGCGGGGTTGGAGGCACGACAGTCTTTCTAGCTAAATATTTACCCCACATCTACGCTGTCGATATAAATCCAGAAAGGATAAGAGCAGCAAAAGTAAACGCTAGAACATTTGGGGTTGAAGATAAGATAACTTTTGTTGTGAGGGATGCTTTAGATGAGGGGATGCTTGTTCAGGCTAGAAAGAATGGTGTTCAGGTAGTAGTTTCGGATGTTGAATGGAGAGAGGATTTGGGACTTTCTCTGTCTGAAACAACCCCCGACATTACCAAGACTATTCCTTCGACACCAATTCTTTTTGAAAAGGTTAGTAGACTGGTAACAAAAAATTTAGCTATGCACATGGCGGCAAATAGCAACAAGGAACAGCTGAGAAAATTAGGTGTGTGTGAAATAGAAGAAATGAGCTATTACGGGAAAGTGAAGTTCGTCAATGTTTATTATGGAAGACTGGTGAACAAAGAAGGAATAAGTTCTTATGCGATGAAGTGAGTCGTTTGTTGTGGATCTTTAAGATAATTTGATGTAGAATTACGCTAGTTATGGCAGATTTAGCAACAGATAAGACACACCTAGTTTTGGTTAACGCAGTAGTTGAAAAGGACGGGAAGATTTTAGTTTCTCAAAGAAGTTGGGAAGAAACTCACGAACCAGGAAAGTGGACGATACCTGGTGGGAAGGTGGAAAGGACGAAGGGTGATGTTTGGAATGTCATCGAGGAAACTCTCAAGAAAGAAGTAAAGGAGGAGACTGGAGTTGAAATAGAAGATCACGCTGAACTTTTAACAAACAACACTTTCATTCGTTCAACTGGACAACATGTGGTTGCACTTATCTTTCTTTGCCATTGGAAAAAAGGGGAAGCAAAACCACTCGAGGATACTATTGATACAAAGTGGGTTTCTGAAGAAGACTTAAAAGATATGGAATTTGCTCCCAATGTAAAGACCTACATTCAGAAGGGATTTGAAGCACTTCGTAAGTAGTTTTCTTAATGATAAAATAGTTCTAGTTCTAGAATAACTTTAAACTCTTCGGATTTCGTATTTGAGATTTTGTACTAGAACTTAAGCTTCTAAAACCTAAACAAAACAACCTCATTTTTGCTAAAATTAACTGTTAAGTGATTTTTTAAACCGATGTCAAATCTTTCTGTAGGGATAGAATAAGATATTCCACAACTTTAGACTTCAGATTTAACTTCTTACTTCCAAACAAAAGAACTGTCAGAATTATCACCCAGAGAGACGATTATGGAAGAATAATACGCTCTACACCGCCACCTATCAGCTATGAAAGTCCTGCCATGCCCACAAATAGCTTATAATTGGGATATGCCAGCGAAAATTCTTGATAATCAAGACCCTAAAACAAAAGAATATCTTGCAAAGATAGGGGAAGTAGTTGTTCTCCTAAACCACTTGGAGGCGATGGTTGAATTTTGGATTTGGGAACTTATTGGTGCTGAGGGAAATGCGGGAGTAAAGCAACAAATAGGAAGGAGAATTACTTCGCCTTTAGGTTTTGAGAAGAAGGTTCAACTACTCAGGTCTTTAGTTGTTGAAAGATGTGGCAAAAAGAGAGCAAGAGAGTTTGAGGAAATACTAGAGTTACTTATGAAGTGTTGCAAAGCAAGGAATGATATAGTCCATTCTCAGTGGTTTATACAATATGGGAACGAAAAAGAGGGAATACCCTCGACAACTCACAAGATTAACATACCTAAGGTCTTGAAACCACAACGATCATTTAATTTCTCTAAAGCGATAAAAGATGTTGATCTCTCTGAACTAGATCAATCTGTCTCTGAAATTAACATAGCGATTGAAAAACTAATGAGATTTTTTACTTCTTCCTTACAAGGGTGAGGATGTCTTCCTCTGTTTCGTAGGCTCTGAGGCTACCCTGAAGATAACCCAATCGATAACTAAGGCTGGTGACCATCAAGCGCCAGTTTGTGCCTGATAAAGCCCCCTGAACGAGCTTTCTGAAGCCATTGCGACTGTCATACTCTTGGCGGGAGGTGTTACTGTCTTGGACAGTAAAACCAACGATAAGCTGCTTTCCAAACTCAGGCTTGGACAATTCAAGACGGATATAACCTTGAGAATTGATGGTGTCGTTAATGAGCTTTTCAAGCTCGACAACAGTCAGTTTTTTAATGTTGGCTACTGCGTCATATTCTTTTTTGTGTTTTTCCCGCTCTTCCATTTCGTCTACGAGCCTTTTCATCTGGTCAATTCTCCAAAGGCAATCCTGACCATCTTCATCAGAGAGACAAAACTCAGCACGATATTCCTTAAGTAGGAGTCGATCTCGCTCTTCTTTTTTCTTTCTATCGACTTCCCATTTATTAAAATCGTCTTTGTCAACCTCTTTATAGCCACAAGAAGAACAGGAAGTCGTCCAGATTGTTACCTCCCCCTTTCTTTTGTAGGTTAGCCTGGCTTCGTGTTTGCACTTAGGGCAGAGTGGGGGTTTTGAAACAAACTCTGAGCCATCATCATAAACACCTCGTCTTTTCTTGCAGTTTGGACATTCAAAGAAGAAAAGAACTCTCATGGGTTTATTTAGGTGGTCTATGAGGTCTTTAGTGGTAGCGAGCATTGGGCTATTGCATTGATGGCAGAGAATATCCTTCGGTTCGACGGCATTGTCTAATCGATCCTGGCGTTGGCGATCATCGTCCATCCACTTTAGGATGGTGTCCTTTTTATGCCGAAACCTGTCGATTTTAATAGCGTTGATGGTATAGCTGACAACTTTGTGAACCTCGGTATCGAACTTTTTCTTGGAGTATTTTTTGAAACTCTTGTCACCCCGATGCTTTTCAAAGCCACTTTTCAAGCTCCAGTAGTAATCAAGACAGGTCTCGATGGTGTGGAGATCGTAAAGGTCATTATAGTAAGATTCGTCCCTCAAATATCGATAATGAGCCATAATATTCAGAACAATTTATGTTTTATCTTTTTTACTCCTATCACCAAGATGCTCATTTATAACTTTGGCGATTTCTCCTGGGGTCATATCAATATGTCCTATTTGTTTTAGTAATTCGTCGACTTCATTTAGACAATCTTGATTTTTACATTGCACATAGATGTTTTTCAGCTGTAATAGAATTTTGATAGCCAGGTCTTGGACAGCGTGTAGGTTTCTTCTGGCGAAGTGAAATCCTGCATATCTTTCAAAATCAAAATCTTCATGAAAGACATCGATTGAATCTAGGAGAGCAGCATAACTGCTATGTGTGTAGAGGGAATAGGTTTTATAAACTTCTTTTTTCATTTCCTCTACGGGTAGTTTGACGGAAGCAGGATTTAGTTGGTTAATTACTCTATCAAGAGCCTTTCGGGCTTTTTCATTTTCGATAATTTTCCCCTTAAACCACTTTTCAAGTTGTTGGTTTTGGCTATCTTCAGATAAAAGAAATGCTAAATCAATAGATTCCGTTCCAGAGCGTGCTAAATCTACCATCTCAAGATTGTGTCCTTTCTGGGCAAGAAGAATTATCGTTTCAAGATTACTAAATGCCTTCCCAAGAAGCAGATAGGCTGCTGCATATTTAGTCTGATCCCAAATATGGGGGACATATCTTTTGATTTGCTTCATCAGTTTTTTAATTTCTGGCAGTGCGTCCTCAATCACTTTTATTTGAGCGTTTATAGCGTTTTTGTCCAGGCGCTTCTGATTTGATGGGTAATCAAGATGTGTAAGGAGATAATAATATCCCTTTCTTGATTGAAGCTTTTTAAGGCGTTCACTAATTCTTTCTTCTAAATTATCTGCCATAGCAACAAACAGTATACCAATTTCTCTTTAATTTTTGTATAATTTTGTTGAGTTATGCCGAAAAAACTGTCACAACTACAAGAGAAAAAAGCGCCCTTTAATAAAGTCATTAAGATCTCATTTGTGATTTGGCTAACCTGCGTCATAAGTGTGTTAGTAATGATCGGCTATGTTGTAGGTATCAGAAGAGAACTTTTTGATAAAGCTCCCAATATCTATGCCTTCTTAGTTTTAGGGTTGGTTTTAGTAGGATGTCTGGCTTTCTTAGTGGGGATTATTAGTTTTACTGCCCAACTTATAGCTAAGAGGTCTCAGAAAAAGCAAAATATCTTTGTTTTTCTTATAAAGCTCTTCTTTATTCTTGCTGTTTTACCCCTTTATTTGGCGGTTTATATCCTCAGACCCCTTGAAGCTATCAAAAAACTTAAACATACAGGCATCAAGGGGCTACTTAAAGGGTTTAGTATCAAACCTTTCATGACAAAAATAATCGCACTTTTAATTGTTGGTGCAATTATCTTGCCGATTTGGATTGGTGGTTACGCACTAGTTGGGGTAATGGTTAAGGAGGCTTTAGGTTACGACCCAGAAGCAATTGCTATAGCTGGGACAGGGTCAATGTTTCCAACCTTTCCCAAAGGCGAAGGAAAAGACCCCAAAGAATTGGCAAAACAAATTGTTGGCTACCCAGGCATGATACGCTACCCTAACGGATTAGTAATTGCGGGCAGAAGATACTTTAATTATGAAATCGGTAGGGGGGACATTGTTGTTGTTGAAAACGACAAAATTAGGGAGATGACCAAAAATATGTATGGTGAACCTTCAGGGTGGGTTAAAAGAGTAATTGGTGTGCCAGGCGACAGTATCGAACTTCGAGAAGGAATTGTTTACCTTAACGGCGAGCCCTTAAAAGAACCTTATACCGCAAAGCCTCGATCCACATTTGGAGAGGCTTTTCTAAAGGAATGTCAGAAAGTGATTGTCCCTGAAAACCATATTTTTGTAATGGGAGACAATCGCAAAGGAAGTGGAGATTCAAGAGAAATTGGGTTTGTTGAGATTAGCGCTGTCAATCATGTCTTGCCCCTTAAAGATCAAAAGGGTGATCTTGCTAAATACTGGCGAGATACCTCAAGAGATTTTGATGAATCCTCAAAGATAAAACTTGATAAAGAAAAATACTTAACACTTCTTAACGAAAAGCGAAAAGAGGCAGGTGCAAGAGAACTAAAATACCAACCAAAACTTGAACTGTCGGCTCAAAAAAGAGGCGAGACAATCTTAAAGTTTGACGATTTCTCCTTTGAGGCAACAAGAAGTGGTTACACAATGGAAAAGGCTATGAGGGAGACTAATTACTCCAATATTGTTTGGGGTGAAGCACCTACACAGGGTTATTACGAAGCAGAAGAGTTAATTGACAACCAATTCCAGTTTCCAGAATCCAAAAAATTTTTAACAGATAAAACCTATCAAGAGGTAGGCATCGCTGAGGTAGAAGGAGAAATCAATGGTTGCCCCACTCAAGTAATCGTTCAGCATTTTGCAGGTTATGTACCACCCAACTATTCAAAAGAAGTAATAGATAGTTGGAGAACTTCACTTGAAAGATTAAAAGAAATTCAACCAGGTTGGGCAAAGTTAAAAGAATACAAAGAATTTTATGAGAAAAATAAAAGCGATATTGATAGAATTAATGAGATAATATCGACAAGAATCGCTAATATTTCGGCAATCGTTACAAGGATGGAGTCTAATCAATGGCTAACAGCAGCCGAGCAGAAAATGATTGATCAGGACAAAGCTCTATACGATGAACAAGAAGCCATAGCAACAAAATTAAATAGTCAACATTAAATATGAGTAAAAATAAATTTGATTTACCAAAACTCCTAACCATAAAACAAGCAGCAGAAATCTTAAATGTGCATGCCGAAACCTTACGCAGATGGGATAAGGATGGCAAACTCAAGGCTGTTAGAATTAATAAACGAGGAGATAGAAGATATGATCCTAACAAAATAAAAATCTTTTTAAATAAAAAGAAAAAATGAAAATATCTAAAACATTGAAAGCTGTGACAAAAAATACTTTTTTAGCTTTAATGGATGAAATAGAGAAAAATCTTCCTCCTAATCCTTACACGAGAGGATCTTTATTTTTTTGCAAAGTTGCAGTTTGGTCTTTTTTTGACTTATATCCAGATGAAGGTAAAGAATTTTGGAATCTATTAAAAAAACATGTTCCCCAACTTAAGGAAGAAATATTAAGCTCTCAAGAATTTCAACAGTCATTAGCAATAACTTTTGAAGCATTAATAAGAACCAGAGAAATAAAGAAAAGAAAACTCATACAGCAAATTTATCTAGATGGTTATGTTTCAGCAGAAGATAGGCATCTAATAAATCTAGAAAGGTTTTATCGAGTGGCTCAGGAAATTTCATTAGAATCTCTTGAGTATTTAAAGTTTATATCTGAGGTTATTATCCCTAGGAAAGAAAAATGGGCAAAGGAAGAAGTAGCTAAGATGAAAGGAAAGCATGAAGGTAGTGTTGAGTGGTGGGAAGAACTTACTATGAGACAGAAACCAGACTCTGAGGTTATCATGCACTGGATTTATGAAGAATTTAATCCTAATAGCGAGATTGTTAAATCAAGAATTCCCAATATCTCCCAAGACAAGAACCTAAGTAAGGCACAGTTTGAAGAAGAACGGAAGAAACAAAACCAATATGCTGAAATATCAAGTGAGCTTCTATCTCTTGGAATATTTAGAGTAGGAGTAAAAGATGGTGGTATTGGTTCAGGTGCTAGCAAAGTAGAATTCCTTACAGAGTTTGGTTATAAATTCATTGATTTTGTTAAAACATTAAGTTTAGTAAAAGATTGATATGTCTCAAAAAAGTAAAAAATTAGAATTAACCTGGTATAACAAAGACAAAAGTCTTTACTATGATCCTGAAAAGAAAAAATATCAATGGGTAGATAAAAAAGACCCCAGGGTCTCAGAGCCTCGCATTCTTCTAGAGAAAGCAGTCTATGGTGATAAAAATACAGAAAACATCTTAATAAAAGGAGACAATCTTTTAGCGTTAAAAGCCCTTCTTCCCGATTATGAAGGAAAGATAAAACTTATCTATATCGATCCCCCATTTAATACTGGTGCTGCTTTTGAATTTTATGATGACGGTTTAGAACACTCTATTTGGCTGACAATGATGAGGGATAGAATCGACTTACTTCATAAACTGTTAAATAAAAGGGGTCTTATATTTGTGCATATTGATTCCAGGGAATTCGCTCGATTGAAAATGATTATGGATGAAAAGTTTGGAGATGATAATTTTGTATCCTTTATTACAGTTCAGGTAAAAGATGTGGCTGGAGTAGGACAACAAAGTTTAATTTTTGATGTTAGTGAATACATCCTTGTTTATGCCAAGGACTATAAACTTCTTAGAGAAGAAGGTACTTTACAAACGATGACAGAAGTGGAGATAGAAGGTTTTGTCAAAGGATATAACAAAGCCTTATTAAATCCAGGCAAGTCAAAACTTATCAAAACAATTCAAAGATTGAATATCGGAGAAATTAAGATATATAAATGTGAGAATTACGAGATCAAGAAGTTTAGGACGAGCGACTCTATAGATGATTATTACAAGCATTTTAACAATGTTTTTGCTGACTATAACCCAAGCGGTGGGACAATTTTACAAATTCGACCAGAGATACCCCAAAAAGGACTGTCTTACATCGAATATATCCCGACAAAAGGAAAATATGCAGGGCAACTTATCAAGACTTACTTTCTAAATGGGCGTATAGTCGCCTGGTTAAAAGAAGTTGTTGAAAAAAAGAAAGATGGAACACTGATCAAAAAACAGCGACTTTCGAACATATGGAAATTCCCAAATGCAGCTCTTCACCTTGAAGGAGGAGTTGAGTTTAAGCAGAGCAAAAAACCAGAGGCTTTAATCAAATTAATTATAGAATTGGCTACAAAACCAGGAGATATTGTTTTGGATAGTTTTGCAGGTTCAGGCACAACGGGTGCAGTAGCTCATAAGATGGGTAGGAAATGGATAATGGTAGAGTTGGGTGAGCATGCAAAAACTCATATCATCCCCCGCTTGAAAAGAGTGATTTCAGGAGAAGATCAAAGCGGTATCAGTAAAGAAGTTGGATGGAAAGGTGGGGGCGGTTTCAAATATTTTGAGCTGGGAGACAGTCTATTTGTAGCCGATGATGATTTGAGGCTAACGGTTCTAAATCCAAAGGTCTACAACGGAGATCTTATTCGGGCAGTTCTGAAAGTTGAAGGGTTCAAACTCCTTAATCCAGATAATGCCCTACATGGTATTTCAGGAAGAACTATCGCCCATGTAACTGAACAATATCTTAGTCAGGATTATGTAAATGCTATAGTGCGAGAAGTTGGCGACAAAGCTGATTATCTTATTATCTATGCCAAAACAATATCAAGTAAAATTAAGTTACCAGAAAATGTCGAAGTTAGAAAAATTCCCGATGTTTTATTAAAAAAGTTTAAAGTATGAGTATGAACATTATCGAAAAATTAACTAAGGAATTAAGTTTAAGAAAGCCTCAAGAACTTTCTCTTGTTAAACTTGACTCAATCATCTCAGGAATAAAGCTCGGCAAAGATAAACTTGAAGATATTGAGGCAAGATTAGTTGGTAATATCAAATTTGATACTGAATTTCCTTCATTCACATTTGCGCTAGCAACAGGCGTGGGCAAAACCAGGCTAATGGCTGCAATGATCGCTTATCTTTACTACACGAAGGGATTAAAAGATTTCTTTATTCTAACTCCAGGAGAAACAATTTATACAAAAACAATCGACAACTTTACTCCTTCGAGTAAAAAATATGTCCTAGACGGTTTAACCGACTTTCCGATGTTTAATTTAATCACAGGTGAAAATTACACCTACGCTAACTTTGGCAACCAGCTTTTTGATGCGGTTAACATTTATGTCTTCAACATCCAAAAGATTTTCAATGAACGAACTGATGTTGAGTTTAGATTTCACCGCTATCAAGAAACTCTAGGATCGAGCTTTGCTGAACTTCTCCAACAAAAAGATCTAGTTATTTTAATGGATGAAAGTCACCGTTATCGAGGGGTAAAGTCAATCAAGGCAATAAACCATCTGAAACCAGAACTAGGACTGGAGTTCACGGCTACACCAGCCAACGAGAACAATGTTGTCTATTCTTATACACTGGCAGACGCTATAAACGATTCTAAAAAGGCTTTGGCGAGCTTACATGACGGTAACGGCGCTAAAGGCGGTTACATCAAAATTCCTTATGTCATAGCTCGAAGCGATGACTATACCTATAAAGGCGACCTCGAACTAGTCAAACTTGAGGATGGAATAAGAAGGCACAGAGAAAAGAAGGCTTTAATCGAAGAATACTGTAAAAATAACAAACTCCCCTTTGTATTGCCCATCACCCTTATAACGACTAGAAACATCCAACACGCCAAAGATGTTAAAACAATGGTTGAAAGTGACGATTTCTTTGATGGCTATTACAAGGATAAAACACTATTGGTAACTAGCGAAAGTGAAGTTGACTCTATTCATCAACTGCTCCGTTTAGAAGAACCATTCCCAGTTAATAAAAATGAGATTGTCATTCATGTGGACAAACTCAAAGAAGGCTGGGATGTTAAAAATGTCTATACCATCATCCCCTTCAGGGCCTCAATCAGTAGGACTCTTATCGAGCAAACCATTGGTAGGGGGCTTAGATTGCCCTTTGGCGAGCTAACGGGCGTTGAAGAGCTGGATTCCCTGGATATTATCTCTCACGACAATTTTGCCAGAGTGGTGGCAGTTGCCCATGAAGTAGCAGAAGGGCTTGGGGTTAAAAAGGCAGAAAAGAAAGAGGAATTAAAAACAGTTGAAATTAAGCCAATTGAAAACAAAAAACTTTGGATTAAAATTCCATCTGTTGAAGCAAGAGTATATTCAAGCAATAAATTGGAGTTCTTTCCAATAAAGTTGCGCCTAGAGGAGTTAAAGAAAATTAAACCAAAACTTATTAAAGCAGATATTGTTTCCAGGCAAACAGAAGAAGCAGGAGACATCGAAGTAAAGGAAGAAATTAATCCAGTTAATAGGATTGTTAGACTCATTCTACTTGAGATGTCTGAATTTGATATTTCTTTCAAGGCTGTCTTGCAAAGATTAGTTAAACATTATCTCGATCAACTTCAAGTTAAAGGGAAAGAACTATCGGAACTCGTAAAACTGCATGAGCAGACAATTCTGAATGATATCTTACCCCAGCTGCGAGAAAAGCTGGATGAGCAAACAAGGATTGAGTATCAAGTGGTGGATGAAGAAATTCCTTTTGAGCCATACATGAAAGTGGTAAAAGCCTCAGCAGTGCCATTAAATAAAGACGAAGTAAGCGAAACTGAGTCTAGAGGCAATATCATCGAGGGTTATAACAAAAGTGTTTACCCTGCTTATGTTTTTGATTCGACACAAGAGAAACTACTAGCAGATTCCTTAGAGAAAGACAAAACAGTTATTAGTTGGGTAAGGCTTAGAAACGGACAACTACCAATTAAGTATATTTACGGCAACTATAACCCAGATTTTATTGTCGAGAGAAAAGATGCCAATTACTTGGTAGAAGTAAAAGACAAAAGCAAACTCGACAAAAAAGACCCAGAGGTTTTGGAAAAGGCAAAGCAGGCAGAAGAATGGTGCAAGATAGCCTCTGAAGCGACTAAGAAGAAGTGGATCTATAAACTCTTGCCCCATACGGCAGTAAACAGAATTAACAGTTTTGACGCTATTATCAGTAGCGCATATACAGTCAATTGAATGAGAAATGAGCAAATATACTCAACAAGACACGATTGATGAAAAGGGTAGCAAAATTCTTCAGACCTCTCTCGACGAGTCATATTTTTCAGTAAATCCGTTTAACGGTAAAACTCCAGATATTGACGGAGAAATCCGCCTAAGGGACGGCAGGGGAAGATATTTAGAGAAATACCTCCACTACCAACAAAAGAGTAAAAAATCTATTAAGAACAACAAATACTTCTGCAAGCGGTCAGTTATAGATTATCTTGTTAACTCCAGTGTTCCAACCCTACTTTTTGTTGTGGATACAACCGCTCAAAAAACATATTGGTTCTTTTTTGATGAGAAAACAAAAAAATCCTTAAAACTCCACTCGGACACAAAAGGAAGGACACTTGACTTGACAGGTAGGGAAATTGGAGATAACTCCAGTGAGCTAAATGGACGATGGCAGCAATTTGCAAAGAGTCAAAGTTATCGTGAGTTGAGTGAGTCGCTAACAGACCTAGCGAGATCATTTGAAGAAAATACAGTTAAATGCGTAGGGCTTCTTTATCTTATTAGAGCCATACCTAAAGGAAAAGTGGCTGCCATATTTAGCAAGATATTAAGAGTATCAGAAGAAGAAATTACCGTAATTATCCAAAAATTATTAGATAAGGAGATAATTATCAGCACACCCAATTTGTATCTTGTTGAAAATGAACAAATAGGCATGGAGTCTCTCCTCGAACTGATTAGCGATACCTCACCTGAGCATATAGATAGCTTCTTTGATTCGAAAGAGGAAAAGGCTCGTATACGAGAACAACTTGCTAAGACAGAACAGGCAACCAAATTCTTACAAAAAGAGTCAATAGGATTACTTAATTTTATTACAAAAACTCCGACTAACAATGATGATATTTGTGCCAATTTAGAGATACTTGAACAATACGCATTCCGAGTTCCAGACCAGGTTATTAAGATTTCTAAGGCTCTCATAAACGCAAAACCCCTTCCCCAGAAAGAATATAAAAGCAAACTTGGGAAGTTTAAGGGAAAATCGAATCAAGATGTAATTCTTAAAGTTATTGATCTCTTGAAAGAGGTAAGATATCACAAACCTAAAGAAGTTTTGGATTTGCTTACGCACCTTGCCGAGAAAGAAGAGTATAGGAAAAAAGCAATCGAAGCGATTAAATCCTTAGTTGAATATAACCTTTATGCCTTAAAGTATATTGGTTATCTAGCTCAAGGCACTACCTTGGATGAACTAGAAAAGTGGAGCGATAGCAAAAAAATAAAAAATCAAGAAGTAATTAACATAATAGCCAAAGAGTTGTTAAACCCAGAATATGAAGGTCATTCAATGTCTGACTATAAGACATTTACAATTTCGTTTGGTTCTCTCAAGCCATCAGAATTACTTCAAAAAATAAGGGGACGCACAATAGAAATCTTAAAGAAACTTTATACAAGCTCAAAAGATGTTCAAGTTAGAAAAGAAATACTTCTGTCATTAAACGAGGCGACTAGGACGCCAAGTAGAGGTAATTACAGCAAGGAGTTAGAAGATTTAGTAGTAAATGATACAAATAAAATTATAGAGTTTTATTTGTCGATATTTCCAGATAGCGATGCTCAACTTATTAAAGAGATTGAAGAACAGGCACACTGGTTTGTTAAAAGATACGGTAAGGATAGACTTCCTAAGATAAGCGAGTTAGAAACAAGAATAGCTTCAGATAAAGAATACAACATGTTCAAAGTCTTTTTTGGCTACGATTATAAGTTTGATGAGGAATTGGATTGGAAAAAAGCAAAAGAACAACGAGAAAACAAGATCAATAAGTTTATTCAGAATATCAATGATGAAACTCGGAAGGAATGGTTAAACAGGATTATCTCTATTGCCAAGGAATATACAGATGTGGATGCTGGCAAGTTTCAATACTTCAATATCTTCCTGCACAGGCTGGGTAAAGATAAACCAGAATTTGCAATTGAACTGCTGACAAAACACGAAAAAGAAATGAAGTTTTTCCTTATCCACTTACTGGCTGGTATATGGGAAAGTAGCAAAAAACCCCTAGCTAAGAAGTTGGCGATCGAATGGTCAAAAAGAGGTAGGCACCTTTTTGTGTTGAGTTATTTGTTCACCTACACCGATACTCTAGATTTAGATCTGCTTAATCTGATATTTAAGAAGGTAATTGGATCAAAAGACAAAAATGCTATGTTTAACATCCTGCGTGTTTGCATGGAAAAGCATAGTGATTCTAATCAACTTAAGCAAATATTCATCTTAACACTGCAGGAGTTAATTAAAATCAAGGATGATAGTTGGGCAACAAGATTGTGGGTAAGAGATTATTCTCTTTTGGAGACATTTAAGAGTCAAGATTACAATACCGTGCTAAAAAGTTTAATTCTCCACTCTTCTGTGGATTATCATGTCGAAGAAATCTTAAAACCAATTATAAAAAAATATCCTCAAAAAGTAATAGGTTTCTTCTTTGAGAGAGTTACTCATCATCTAAAAACACAAGAACGCTACAGATATGATGCTATTCCACTAGATTTTCATGAAATTCGGGAAGACTTGGCTCAATCTGAGAAAGTCGTAATTACAGAGATATTAAAATGGTTCTCGGAAAAAGATTGGCTGTATCATTTTGAGGCAAGTAATCTATTGAGAGCAATTTTTCCCTCTTTTAACGGCAAGCTAGAAACTTATCTTTTAGATTTAATAAAACAGGGTGGTAAACGCAACGCACTTTTAGTTCTTTCAATTTTGAGAGCTTATAAAGGCGAACCGTTTCTCCACGAAGTATCAAAGGCTTTCATTAAGAAATTTCTTCAAAACACAGGCAACAAATTATATAGGGAATATCGAAGCGAAATGTTTATCATTCTTTCTCAAACAGGAGTAGTAACAGGAGAATACGGAGTGAAGGATGCCTACAAGCGAAAAAAAGATGAGATTCAACCCTGGAAGGAAGATAAGAATCCAACCCTACAGATTTTTATTAAGGGCTATGAAAAGTATTTAGATGACAACATTAAATTTGAGGAACAAAGGGCAGATGAAAACATCCAGCTTATGAAGAAAGGAATTAAATAAGTTACCGAAAGTAGCCTCCCGTGTTAACTTTTATGGAACTTTCCTGCCTGGAGTGGCATAGTTTACCTTAATTTAGCTTCAAAAGCCTCGTTGGGCATCTTAACCAATAGGCAGTGGTGGTTTTAGTTCTCAAACAACGGGACAGTGTTCCAATACAAAATCTGCCCAGGACTATAAACGGTTAGGCGGATAATTGGATAGGAATATGGTCTTCCTTCTAATCCTTCTGGTAACTGATAACTTTTATCTTCCCAAAGCCAGGTGTGAGCTTTTTGATCTTGAGAATAAACAAATTGGTCTTTAATCTCCTCAAAGTTAGGTAAGGCATGGCTTAAATAACCAAAAGCAATCTTTTGAGCTTCTTCTTTAGTTAATTCTGGTGCGTTTTCAAAAGGATCAACTGATACACAAGGAGTACCTTTTTGTTTGAGAGCTTCAATTTCATCTTGATGCAAGCTTCTTATTACAGCTTGGGTTAAGGTATGGCTTTTAGGATCGACATGATATTGATAAACGGCGCATGAATTATTTAATGGTTTTGTATCCTCATAGACATTGACTTTCCTTGTCCATCTCTCAACCGCCTCCATATTTTCTCCATCTTTGGTTTTAGTAATCTTACCAACCCTAAAATATGGCATCGGTAGGTCAGTATTAACAAATGAGAATTCTAAATTAGGATCTGCCATAAATGTCCTAATGGCAGCCATCTCAACAGTCTTAGAGTCTGTCTCTTTGTTAGTAGTCACATTAGGTATTGGTAAGTTGCTGCCTTTTTTCCACCAAACTAAAGCTCCTAGGAGAACAAGAACAACCAAAGCGATAATAATTTTAGTCTTCATATTTTTCACCTCCTTTCTTTAGGGATAAGGCGGATAATCAGTCCAGCCTTCTTTTCCTTGAATAAAATAACGACCATCGGCGGTATTACAAACCCTGGGATGACCAGTGCGTTTAGAAGCCTCCTCGCTGGTAACTTGACCGCCATCATGCCCGATGGCTTTAAGGCAATCATCAAAGTTTTTTACCCAGCTATACTTTGCCTGCATTTGTTCTTTCCAGGTGGGAGCAATATCACCACCAGGCAAAATGGCTGGCGTAAAAGGGTTATATTCCTCACAACCATGATCACAATCTCTGATACTTGGTGTGCCTTCATTGAGAAGAATTCTGGCTATCTCCCAAGCACTCATCGATTGGGAAATATCGTAAGCGGTCTCAGTGTCGATGGTGTTATTACCAACTTTGATCGCCCCTTCTTTGCCAAGCTTATTGTCTTTGGTATGTAAAAGCGCATATTTAAGTGCTTCCTCATCTTTGACAAAACCGTAGTAGTGAAGATTGCCAGTAACAGCCATGAGAGTGTTTTGTTTGTCAACTCGAAACTTAACCATAGGAGCGTCTTTACGAGGAGGAGCAAACCTGTCCTGAAACGACTTATACCAAAATAAGCTACCAGCAAGCAGTAAAAGGGCAATAAACAAGATCGGGACGACTATACGAGCCTTATTTTTCATCTTTATTGTCATATTTTGATATGGTTGGCTATGTTAACTTCGCTTGGGGGAGATTGTCAAATCAAACAAAAAGCTCCCCGCCAGCGATAGCCTTTCGGCTACCCATACCCCTTTCGGGATATGACCCATCACAGGTGCTCTGACGAGGAGCTTACCGCCTGTGATGGGTTTTCTTAGCCATGCCCTTGCGGGTTTAGGCTTTATACTTATATTGTATCAATTTGGAGATAATCTTACTACATTTTTAATCTTGACAAGAGGTTCAGGACTATATACACTTATAATATAAGAAAAGTCTTGAAAAGACTTAGGATTGAAACGATAGCACGACAGCCACACCTCCGACTTTATTCGAAAGCAACACCCCTGATTGATTTTCCAGAAAAGATAGCATGATGTAACTGCGACTTCTGCGGTTACGGCGTGTTCCCAGCAAGATAGGGACTCAAGACAGAGTCCCTTTTTTTATGACTCAAAGGAGAATCAATATGGAAAAACGCAATAAAGATAAACAATGGAAATGTGGCAGCTTCTATACTGTTGCCTTTTTAATCCTCAAAGGCTTTGACCTTATAGGCGTTGAACCATCTTCTAATCCCAAGCGGTCTGTTTTTATCTTAAAAGATTCTCCAGAACGAAAAGAACTTCTCCAGTCCTTCAATTTTGCGCCAGAAAATTCACCCAGTTGCCTCGTTGATTTCAGACGAGCGGTAACAGTGATTCGAGATTTAAAGCAAAAATTGTATCAGGAAAAATAACTATGGAAGAGCAGGATAAAAATAGGACTAGAAACATAAATTACAACAAGAAACTTCTTGAAGTTTTGAGCGTTAAGCCAATAGCGTTTAATCCAGTATTGGCAAAACTGACAGGATCGGTTAAGGCTGGGTTGCTACTTTCACAACTTTTGTATTGGTGGGGAAAGGGACACGACCCAGAATCAATTTATAAAACTATTGACGAAATTAAGGAAGAAACTGCTCTATCAAGGAGTGAACAGGAAGGTGCGATTAAAAAGATAAAGAGATTGAATTTAATGAAAGTCGAACTCAAAGGAGTTCCTCCCAAAAGGCACTTTAAGCTCAATTTGCAGAAAATCAGCAATTTAATTTGTAGAGATTCAGCAAATCTATTTGCAGAAAATCAGCAATATAATTCAGATAATACTTCAGAGATTTCTTCAGATACTGAAAGAGAAATAAACACAAGTAAAGAGAAAGACTTAATCTCCCTTAAAGGAAAGTATTCCGATATTAGCAGTCTTGGTGAAGATGAATTTCAGCAAGTAGCCCAGGATTATCAAGTTTCCCTGGCGTTTGTGAGGAGTTGCTATGACAGCCTGGTTAATTACTGCGAGGCACACGGCAAACGCTATAAAAATTATCTGGCTGCTTTAAGGAATTTTGTCAAAAGTGACGCATTAAAAATTAGAAAGGAGGCGAGCGAACATGTCAGCAAACGAGGCATCGATGCCAGAAATATCAAATAACTTGGCATTTAATGAGGAAGATTATGAGGAGATTTGGGTTGTCATTATGAGCACAAAGGGAGAATACGAACTAAGTAAGAATCAGGCTCGAATTGTTCAAGAAGCACTAGCTAGAGGAGAGCGAGGAGCGATTGTTTTTAACTCCTTTGCAATACCAATTCCTTATATCGCCGAGTTTTATAGAAAAAGCAGATTTTTGAAAAATACCAAGCAATTGCCAGAACGAGCAACTGAAGCACCTTATATTCCGCTATCACCAGAGCAAATGCAGAAAATTAGAGAAGGAATCTATAAGAAACTTGGCAAGCCGATGCTAAAAGCAAAATAACCTATGGAAAAGATAAAGAAACTTACAACATCAAAAATGCCTGGGGAGTCAGAGAAACAATATTCGGCGTTCTTGCTGTATTGCGAAGTTGGCAGCGTCTCAAAACTAATCCAGGCATGGCAACAAATAAGTCGGAGTTCAGCAGGAGAGTTGTCGGTGATTTTTGGCTCTAGACTTGGCGATTTACCCTCGGAAAGGACAATAGAGCGCTGGTCAGTCAAATATCACTGGGTTGAGCGGGCAGATAAGAAATTAGCAGAAGATTTGGAGGTGCTTAAGAAGAAAACAACTCAGATTCGGCAAAAGAGAGCCTATCTTATCACCGAGATGTTTTGGAACAAACTTCAAGCTTTAAAAAAGCAGATGCAAGCAGGTCAACCAGCTACTGTCCAGGAAGTTCGGCAGCTTTGGGAGATGACAAGAATCGAGTGGGGCGAATCTGTTGGGAAATATGAAGTTTCAAAGAACTACATCGAAGAGATAGAGCAAAAACCTCTGACTCCAGAAGAAAAAGAATTGGGTAAGAGAATCAGTGAAGTAATAAAGGACTGGAATGACAAGAAAATTGGCGCAGGGAAATATGCCAAATACGAACATGAGAAGGATAATGCCACCTAACATCAGCTTTATTTATGCGGATAAACCAGAGAGTGCCGAGCGCTTAAAACTAGTTTATGACCGCCTTTTTACATTGGCAAGACAGAATATTATAGAAAGACAAAAGATGGATAAAGGAGCATTAACGATCACACTTGACTTACAGAGAACCTCTGGGTAGTGTGTAAGTATATCAAACAATATCAATTAGCCTTATGGAAAACCAGGAATATCTAACCATAAACGAAGCAGCTGAAAAGCTCAAACTTGCCAAGATAACCATTTATCGGATGGCAAGACGAGGGCAATTGCCAGCTATTAAGTTGGGCAAAGCCTGGAGAATCAGCAATGTCAAGCTGGCAGAGTTATTTGAGAAGCCTATGACGAAAACTTGATTATAAAAAATTAGGGGTCTTTCGCTAGCGAAGCCAGACCCCTAATAAGCAAATAAACCTATGGAAGATTTACTGCCTAACACAAATCATACAGGTAACGGTGGAGTTAAGCAATCGTTGATTGCGGGTTTGTATGCTAGAGTTTCAACAGGTCGCCAGGAACAAGAAGCCACAATAGAATCTCAGATTGATGAGACGAAATGCAGAATTGAAGCTGATGGCAACATTCTTTCTCAAAAACACATCTTTCTTGATAATGGCTGGACAGGCACGATGTTGGCTCGACCAGGTTTAGACGCACTTCGTGACTCAATTAAAAGACAGGAAATTCAAGTCCTGTATGTTTATGATATTGGTCGTCTATCGAGGGATTTTACATATCAGCTTGTTCTCCTTAGAGAATTTGAAGAAGCGGGGATCAAAGTTATTTCCCTCCACGATATTAATCCAATAAATGAAGAACAAGGTCTTATGAGAAATGTGTTGGGCTGTTTCCATGATTATGAGAGGGTAAAGATAGCCGAGCGCTTCAGGAGAGGTAAACTCTACAAAGCTAAAAACGGCGTTGTCATAAGCGGGAGTGCCTTGTATGGCTACAACTATGTTAAGAGAACCGATACCACGCCTGCTCACTGGGAGAGAAACGAAGAAGAAATACGGACAATAAAATTAGTTTTTGACTGGTTTGTGATCGAAAGAGTATCCATAAACGGTATTATTAGGCGTTTATACGATTTGGGTATTAAGCCTAGGAAAAGAAGAAGTGATTTTTGGACGAAAGGTTCGATAACAAGAATGCTTCGTTGCGAAACCTACTGGACAGGAATCGCTTATTACAATAAGCATGAGGCTGTAGAGTCTAAAACTAGGATTAAAAATGATAAATATCGTAAAGTAAAGAAAAATAGCCGTCGCCTTCGACCCAAAGAGGAGTGGTATCCCTTCAAGGTGCCGATAATTATGGAGGACAGATTTTTATACGATAAAGCCCAAGAGATTATGGAATACAACCGAAGATATGCTAAGAAGCACAGAAAGTTTGATTATCTTCTCTCAGAGGTATTGTGGTGTGGATGTGGTAACCGTAGGGCAGGAGATGGTTGTAACAGAAACGGACACTACTACTACCGCTGTGAAGAAAGATTACACCATTTTCCCAAAGAACAACGCCGTTGCCACATTGGAGGGGTAAATGCCAGAGTTTTAGACGCATTGGTCTGGAAAGAATTGACAAACCATTTAACTAATTCAGAGCTCCTTAAAAAGCACGCTGAGGAATGGATTCGAGAACAGGCAAACCGATCAGCAGATACCCAAGAGAGATTAAAGATTCAGGAGCAAATCGACAAACTGACAGAAGAAATCAATCGCTACGCCAAAGCCTATGGTTCAGGTGTGATGGAGTTTGACCAGTATATGGAGTTAGTAAGGGCAGCCAGACGAAAGAAAGAGGGATATCAAAGGCAATTAGAGGAGCTAAAAGCCAGAGTCTCACCCGAAGTAGTCAACATTGAGGCTGATGAATTATGTGCTGAAGCAAGAAAGACTCTCAAAAGCCTTAAGTTGTATGACAAAAAGAACTTCATTCGAGATATAATAGAGAAAGTAATTATAAAAGAAAGGAGTGAGGTAGAAGTCTTATGTCACATACCACTACCACAACTGGCTCTGACTTCCACCGAAAAGTTGGGACATGAACCTATCGGTCGGAATTGTTGGTTTGCCAAATGTAGGAAAGTCAACGCTTTTTAATGCGCTTTTGAAGCGTCAGCAAGCGTATGTTGCAAACTTTCCATTTGCTACAATTGAACCGAATGTTGGTATTGTTGATGTACCCGATTGGCGGTTGGATAAGCTTTCTGAGGTGGTAAAAGATTCGGAGAATATGGACCACCTGCCTCCCAAAATCCCCGCGACTGTTGAGTTTGTGGATATAGCAGGTCTTATTGCTGGAGCTTCAAAGGGAGAGGGGCTGGGTAACAGGTTTTTAGCGCATATAAGAGAGACTTCGGCTATCTGCCATGTTGTAAGGATGTTTTCGGATCCGGATGTTGTCAAACAGGGAGTAGCGTCTCCGGAGGAAGATTTTGAGGCTGTTGAGACGGAGCTTAAGCTTGCAGACCTTCAAACGCTAGAGAAGCAAAAATCGCCTGGTAATACCCAAGATAAGGAAGCGCTGTCTTTTTGGGAAGTAGTGACAAAACTTAAGGATGCTTTGTCTCGTGGTGTGCCGGTGCGTGATATGGTTTTATCGGACAAGGAGCTCAAAGTTGCTAATTTACTTTCTCTAATTACTGTTAAACCTATCATAGTTTGCCTAAATGTTGATGAGTCAAATCTTCGCGATGCAAACAAGATTGAGTTTGAATATTCGAAGAAATTTAATCTTGAATTGTCTCAAGTCGTTGCAATATGCGCAAAAATTGAATCTGATCTTGCAAGTTTATCTGAGAGTGACCAAAGAGCTTATCTGGCTGATATAGGGATTAAAGAATCTGGTCTTGAAAGGCTTATCAAAAAGGCTTTCAAGACGTTGGGGCTAATAACTTTTTTGACAGCTGGAGAAAAAGAGGTAAGGGCATGGACTATCAGGAGTGGTACAAAAGCAAGCGTGGCAGCGGGAGTAATCCATAGTGACTTTGAAAAGAAATTTATAAAGGCTGATGTTGTCGATTTTGAAAAGTTTGTAGAAGCGAAAGGTTGGGTCAGGGCAAGGGAGAAGGGGATGGTAAGAAGCGAAGGTCGAGACTATGTTATGAGGGATGGGGATGTGGTCGAATTCAAGATTGGAAGTTAAAAAATCCTTTCTAGTTCTTAAAATCATTTTTTTTATGTGATATACTTCAGAAGTTTATGGGTATATATGAATTAACAGTTGTACTGCCGGAAAAGGCAAGCCCTTCAAGTAAGAAGGCTGTTGTTGATATGATTAGTAAAATAGTAGAGGTTAACGGCGGCAAGGTTGTTGTAAGCCAAGACTTAGGTGTTAAGGAGTTTGCTAATCCAATTAAGAAAAATACATCTGGCACTTATCTATATTTTGAGCTAGAATTAGAACCAAAGTTAGCCACTATCTTAAACGAAAAGATAAGGGTTGAGGAAGGTATTATTAGACACTTGTTGGTAAAAGAGGGGTAGAAAATGGCACGTAGTCTAAATAAAGTTACACTGATAGGCAATCTCACTCGGGATCCAGAGCTTCGCTATACTCCCGCAGGTGCAGCCGTTTGTACTTTTGGTCTGGCTACCAATAGACAATGGGTGACTGAGTCGGGTGAGAAAAAGGAGGAAGTCGAATTTCATCGTATAGTGGCTTGGAACAAGCTTGCTGAATTATGTGCTCAACTTCTCAAAAAAGGTAGAAAAGTTTATGTTGAGGGGAGACTGCAGACTCGTAAATGGCAGGCACAGGACGGTTCTGAAAGATCTTCTGTCGAGGTTGTAATCTCTGACATGATAATTCTAGATTCGAAAGGAGCTCCTGAGGAAGTAAGTGTCGATGAAGTTCCAATCGAGGATATTCCGTCAGATATTGAAGAAGTAGAGGCAAAGACCTCGAAAGCAGATGCTGGTGCAAAGAAAGGAAGCAGTCAAAATGATAATCCTTCGGAAGAGGAAGATATTCCTTTTTAATGTTAGTGTTGTGATTTTTGTTTTTACCGGGAGCGTATGAAAAGTAAAAAAAGAGTTTTAATAGTTGAGAGGGTTGCGGTTAACTGTCCTTTTTGCAAACAAGGATTTGAACCGTCTTACAAGAATCCAGATGAGCTTAGAAAATATTTAAGCGAGAGGGCCAAAATAATAGGAAGATCAAGATCTGGTCTTTGTTCTAAGCACCAGAGGAAATTGACTATTGCGATAAAGAGAGCTAGACATTTAGGTTTTCTCCCTTTTGTTGCCTCAGTCTAATCCTATTCGGGGGCTATTTTTTTTGTAAAATGTAGTACAATGTTTGTGTTGTTTTAGAAACTATGAAATTTCTGAGGACGGGATCTTTAAACTTTGTGAGGTCAGTTATCATCTTCTCGTTTGTCTTCTCTTTGGTATTTCTGAGTGGTTATTGGTTAGGTGTTAAAGGCTATACGGCCCAGATGCAATCCTTCCCTAAGGCAATAATTACACGGTCAAAGCCTCCTTCTAAGGAATATGTGAACTTTGATCTTTTTTGGAAAGTTTGGGATATTTTGGAGTCGCGTTACTACGATAAAAAAAGAATTGTGGAGGGGAAGATGGTCTATGGAGCAATCCAAGGGATGGTTTCTGCAATTGGCGATCCATACACAGCTTTTTTGCCGCCGGATGATAATAAACTAGTGCAGGAGGATCTCAAGGGCAACTTTGATGGTATAGGGATTCAAATAGGTTATATAGGATCGCAACTGGCTGTTATTGCTCCACTTCCAGGATCACCAGCTGAGGAGGCAGGTATTAAGGCGGGGGATCTAATTGTTGCCATAAAGGATGAAGCAAAGAATGTTGATACTGGGACATTTGGGATGTCTATTCCCGATGCGGTGGGCATAATAAGAGGCACTGCTGGAACAAGAATTAAGCTTACTTTATTGCGAGAGGGAGTGACTGACCCTATAGAGGTAGAAGTAACACGAAGGACTATTGAGGTCCCCAGTGTGAGGCTTTCTTTCTTACCATTGGATAAGGGAGGAGATGACAAATCACTAGCTTACATAAAGGTAATGAAGTTCGGAGGTGAGACACTGGAAGAGTGGAATAAGGCTGTTGAGGGGGTATTGTTGGAGAAGGAAACAAAAATGATTGTTGTTGATGTTCGTAATAACCCCGGTGGGTATTTGCAAGGGGCAGTTGATCTTGCAAGTGATTTTCTTGAGACTGGGGATGTGGTAGTCATTGAGGAGGATTCAAGAGGAACCAAGGAAGAATCCAAGGTTACAAAGATAGGACGGCTTCGCAATTATAAAACTGTTGTACTAATAAACAAGGGGTCAGCGTCCGCGTCAGAAATTTTTGCCGGAGCACTAAGGGACAACAAGAAGGTTAAGCTGATTGGTGAGACAAGTTTTGGAAAAGGAACGATACAAGAACCCCAGCAAGTAAATGGTGGATCTGCGCTTCATATTACAATTGCAAGATGGCTTACTCCGTCGGGTTATTGGGTTGATGGAAAAGGGCTTGAGCCCGATGTGCTTGTCAGGGATGACGAGAATACCTCTGATGACGAGCAGTTGATTAAGGCCATAGAACAGGTAAAAATGCTTTGACTTGTTTTTAAGCTTTTTTTAAGATATAAATTTTTACAATAGGAGGCATTTATGGATGAGTCAAAGGCAATAATTCGAGTTAACAGGATAAAAGGGTTTATAGTTGGTTTTTTTGTCAGCCTTTTGATACTCACTTCGGCAGTGGGAGGGGCCATTGCTGATAGGCTATTTGTTATTAAACCGCTTGATTATTTTGTTAAAAGGGTATCTGAAAAATCTTTAAGAGTAGTTCCTACAGATAGTTCTCGAGTGGTCAATGAAGAATCGGTGGTGATTGAGGTTGCTGAACGAGTAAGTCCTTCAGTAGTTACTGTATCGATACAGACTCCAAGGCGAAGGATTCTTGAGTTTGATCCCTTCAGCGGTTTTAGGTCAAGAATCGAGGGAGGAAAGCCCCAAGATATAGGGACGGGTTTTGTCGTATCAAGCGATGGCTTAATTGTTACCAATAAGCATGTTGTAGCGGATACTAATTCATCTTATAAGGTCATTACCAAAGATGGTAAGGAATATGAGGTGAAGAATATAAGTAGAGATCCATCTAATGACTTAGCTGTATTGAAGATTGATGCTTCCGGCTTAAAACCTGTTGAGCTTGGAGATTCAGATAGCCTTAAGGTTGGTCAATTTGTAATCGCGATAGGTACTGCTTTGGGTGAATTTCGCCACACAGTGACAACTGGTGTGATATCAGGATTAGGTCGAGGTATTGAAGCTGGTAATCCTTTTGAAGGTTATGTTGAGAGACTTGATGATGTAATACAAACAGATGCAGCAATAAATCCTGGGAATTCAGGTGGACCGCTTCTTAATTCAGCTGGTCAGGTTATTGGAGTTAATGTCGCTGTTGCTTCAGGTGCACAAAATATAGGGTTTGCCCTTCCCGTGAACGTATTAAAGGATGCTTTGAAGACATTTAGTCAAACTGGGAGTTTTGCATCTAGGCCATTTCTTGGAGTGGAGTATCAGATGATTTCTAAACAAGCAGCAATATTGAACGAAGTTCCTCAGGGAGCACTTGTATTAAATATTGTAAGTGGCTCTCCGGCTGAAAAAGCTGGGATCCAGGAGGAAGATATTATTGTAAAGATAGATGGAGAGGAGATCAAGGAAGAAGGAAATGGGTTGGTAGAGATAATTAGTAAGAAAAAGCCTGGTCAGGAGGTTGAATTGGAGATTTGGCGAAATGGGGAAACTATCAAACTAAAGGCAACTTTGTCCGAGATGGAAGAATAGTTGGATATTTAAGAAATCTCTTTTGTGGATTGCAATACTTTTTCCAGGTCGCCATCAATTATATCTTCAAGATTACTCCAGCTTTTGCTTATTCGATGATCTGTTACTCTGTTTTGGGGATAGTTATATGTCCTGATCTTTTCAGCTCTCATACCTCTTCCGATACTTGACCTGTAACCAGCGATTGTCTGCTCTTTTTTCTGTTCCTCCTTTTCCCACAGGCGTGACCTTAAGAGCGAAAGAGCAATAGCTCTATTTTGTTCTTGGAATCGTTCTTGAGAAGCGGTGACTACTATCCCAGTTGGCTTATGGATGAGCCTTACAGCCGTTGAGACCTTATTGACATTTTGACCTCCATGTCCGCCTGAGCGGAAAAATTGGATTTCTAATTCTTCTGGTCTGATCTGGATTTCATTTTCTTTTATCTCTGGGAGAACGACCACAGTTGCAGTTGAAGTGTGAATTCGCCCCTTTTTCTCAGTTATTGGTATCCTTTGTACTCTATGGACACCGGTTTCATTTTTCAAAAGGTCAAATACGCCGTTTCCGCTAATAAGTAGCGTAAGGTCATCCACGCGATCTACCCTCCAGCCTTTTTTGCTTGCAAATCTTGTATACATGCGCAAGAGATCAAGTCCCCACAGCTTGGCTTCATCTCCGCCAGTGGCACCGCGAATCTCAATGTAGGCTTTTTGTTGGGATTGGGAAGGGCTGTGATTTTGGTATTGGAAAGTGTTCATTTTATATAGACATTGTATGTCTTATTTGGTGCAGTTACAAAAAGCAAGATGCTTTTACTTTCTTTTCTGAGAGGACCTACGAAGCTCCTCCAAAGTTTCTGGTCTTTCCAGCTCCTTTTGGATCTTTTTTTGTTTTTTAAGCGCCCTTTTTTGGGCTTTGGATATAACTTTTGTCTTTGCCTTTGTCTTCTTAGCAAGAAATGCATCTACTCGGCCCGCGGTATCAACATATTTCATTTGCCCAGTGTAGAAAGGATGGCATTTATAACAGACTTCAACTTGAATCTCAGGTAGGGTAGATCCAAAATAAAACACATTGCCGCAGGCGCATGTGACTTTGGTTTCTTCAAACCATTTGGGATGGATTTGTGCTTTCATAATCTAAAAATATCGAATTGATATTGATGGTAAGAGTATTATATCAGCTTAGTTTTCTGGAGGCAACGCGCGGTTTAATCTCGGCGTATACAACTCCTGCAGTAACGATGATTGCTCCGATCAAAAATCCGATAGTGACTTTTTCTTTCAAAAAGATGACTGCAAGTAGGGCCGAGACGACTTGGGTAAGATAGCTAAAAAGTCCTGCTTCGCCAACCTCAATAGTTTTTTGTCCTTTATTGCGAAAAAAGTAGGCAACAGTCCCGGAAAAAAACGCCATATACATAACTCCCAGATGGTATTTGAGTGGCAGATTTATGAGCCCGGTTACAGTGTCTATGTTTGCAAAAAGAATAAAGAATGGCAGGAAAGCTAGAAAGGCAATTACAAAGGAGAGATTTGTCAATGCGGTGATGTCGATATCCTTCCTAAGTAGCCTTTTTAGGATTATCACGCTTGCGATGTCGAAAATAAGGTATAAAAAAATTAAGGCGTTTCCAAGGAAACTTCCCCAGCCGTTGCCATCATTTATTAGTGGCTCAAATATCGTAAAAACTGTGCCCACTATAGCAACTAGCGTTCCTATTTTTTCCCGTTTAGTAAAGTGCTCGCCAAGAAAGATAACACCAGCAAGTTCAGTGAGCAAGGGTGCAACCAGAGTTATTACCGCCAAATCTAAGACTGTTGACCTTTCCAACCCCCAAAATAAAAGGCCAAGTGAGATTGTTGAGGAGAAAAGGGAATGAAGGATTATCTCTAGAGAGTCCTCAGCGTGTTTTTTGATAAGAGTTATAATTCTTCCGGCAAAAAAGACTGCGATTAGTGAGGAAAGAAGGAACCTGTATGTCAGAAACGGTAAGGGGGCAATTTCTGTTAAAGTTGCCTTGATTACCACAGAAGCCAATCCCCATATAAGAGTAGATATTAAAAGATACCAGTAAGCACGCAGGCGATACTTACTCATCAAATATTAGTTTACACAGATTATATTTATGAGTGAAGTCGCTAAAGAGATTTTATCTTGCTGGGAAGATCCATAAGACGAGTGTCTTCTTGTTTTCCTGTCTGAAGATCTTTCAATATTACCTTGTTTTTTTTCACCTCTTCAGGGCCTATAACCACCAGAAATCTTATGCCCTTTTTGTCTGCGTATTTAAGCTGTTTGTCAAGTCTGGTATCTTCTGATGGATAGATTTCAGCATTGATGTTATTTTCACGAAGATTTGCGACAACAATGGCTGATTCGTCAATGAGGTCTCTAGAAAAGACACTAACTAGTACTTTCGTTGCAGATTTATCCGGGGGAAATAGTCCAAACTGGTTCATAGCATCAATTGTCCGATCAAGCCCCAGGGCAAAACCCACAGCAGGAATATCTACATCGCATAATTTTTTGATTAGATGGTCGTATCTACCTCCCCCAAGCACAGAGCCTCCTAGATAATTGTCAATTTTTACTTCAAAGATAGTACTGGTATAGTAATCAAGACCACGCGCCAGTCTTGCCTCAAAAATTATTTTGTCTTTAGGTACTCCTAACTCTTGACAATGCTTCATGACAGCAAGCAGTGATTGTGTGGGTGTTGCGTTATCAAGATGGTCGAAAAGATGTTTAATTGTAAGCTCGTTTATTCCTTTTTGGCGAAGCTCATCGGCCACTTCTTCCTTAGTTTTCCTGTCAAGCTTATCAATTGATGCGATGACAGAAAACTGAAGTTCTTGAGGGATGCTTACAAAATTAATGATATCAAAAAGTATGTTTCTATCATTAAGATAAATTTTATATTCGCCAAATCCTAATTGGGCGAAAATTTGGTCAGCTAGGGCAATGCACTCGGCATCGGAAATTGCTGATTTAGATCCAAAGATATCGGCGTCACAGTGTGTAATTTCTCTGTATCTTCCTTTTTGTGGTTTGTCAGCTCTCCAAACGGGCTGGATTTGATATCTTCTCCATGGCATTGCAAGCTTTTGATGATACATGGCTAGTATTCGGGCGGTAGGTACTGTTTGGTCATAGCGAAGCGCTACATCTCGTCCGCCGTTATCCTTGAATTTATAGACAAGTTTTTCTGCCTCCTGCCCATATTTTCCCAGGAGAAGCTCCTGGTATTCGAGAGCTGGGGTTTCAAGAGGCTCAAAGCCGAATAGCTCAAAGATTTGGGAGACTTTTGATATAACCAATTTTCTTTTTCTTGCTTCGTCAGGCAAGAAGTCCCTGAATCCTTTTAATGGCTGCAAGATTACTTGATTCATATAAGTTATTATTTCACTCGGTCTTGGTAATATCAACCAAGTCTTATATCTTGAAAATAGACCGAAGATTTATGTTATTATCTTCGAATTCGCCAAATACTACCACCAAGTCTCCTTCAAGAAGCTCTTTTTTCTCAGGTCCCTGCCATCTTTTTGGAAACTTGAGATTAATAATTTTATCTGCAGCACTAATCTTGATTTGGTTTTTTAGGTTTGAGGCAATCTTTGCTTTGATTATTTTCCTTTTTGGAGCAGTTGGGTTTGCGGTGATTATTATTTTCTTTGCGTTTAAGACGTCATTTCCGTTTCTAAATCCAATTGCAATTATGAAGTCTCCAATTGCTACGTCATCATACTTTGAAGACGTGCTTTTGTCTTGGTCCTTTTTGACAATAGTTGTTGCGGGATCTGCGGACACCATTTTAATCTCCTCTTTTTCGGTCCTTATCTGAAGAGTGTTTTGGGTCTTGTCTGTCACTGTTCCAACAAACGCTTTTGGGGAGTTTTTGATATCATCAATTCGTCTTTTTACTTGTGCCTCAATTGTTGAAGATGTCGGAGTGGGTGATGTGGTTGCGGTGGCTGCAAATATGCTTTTGGTTGCTAGAACCATCCAAAGGACTGTAAGGATAATTAATTTGCTTTTTTTCATTTTGTCAAGCTAAATATCTTTTGAGTAAATAATTTTAAGAGTGTATTCGTTTTCTGACGAATCAAGTTCCTTGAATATTATTTGGTTAATTCCTTCTATAAGTTCAACTTCTGCCTCAAATTCGCCCGATTGGGTGGATTTAACAAGATAGTCATTTGTTTCTGATGATATGGCAATGTTTGTATTTGGAGCAGAGAGTCCAATTATTTTTACTTTTGGCTCGGCAACAACATCATATTCTTGGGGGGTAGAGATGGTGATTCCTGGTGGTATCTTGTTATTGGCAGGGACTGACGGAGTTGTCTTGGCCTCTGTGGGGGATATGCTGACTTGGGATTCGACACTAACCTGATCTTGGGATATTGCTTTGTTTGCTCTCCATATACCAAACCCAATTACGACACCGCAGAAAATTCCAATAGTTACCACTATGAGTAATTCTTTTCTCATTTGGATTACTTGTATAAACCTCCTACGTAATATATACGCAACTTACGATTATTTCAAGTTACTTTATTGTAGGCTATTGTTTAGATTGTACTCATTTGCTAATATTGGGATTAATGGAGATTAGTTATTTAGGACATGCCAGTTTTAGGTTAAAAGGGAAGTCGTGTGTTGTTGTGACTGATCCTTTTGATCCAGACCAAGTTGGAATCAAGTATCTGGGAGTATCTGCTGATCTGGTAACGATATCTCATGACCATTCTGATCACAATCGAGCAGATTTAGTGGATGGCTCGCCTTACATAATTAAAGGACCAGGTGAGTACGAAGTGAAAGGAGTAACTGTTCTTGGATATCCAACATTTCATGATGATGAGAAGGGAGAAGAAAGAGGGAAAAATACGGTTTATGTTTATGAGATGGATGAGCTAAGGCTTGTGCACTTGGGGGATTTGGGGCATAAGTTGGATGATAAGCTGGTGGAGGAGATAGGAGATATTGATATATTGTTTATTCCTGTTGGTGGGTTTTATACCATAGACCCACGAGTCGCTGTTGAAGTAGTGCAAAGTGTAGAGCCGCATGTGGTCATACCGATGCACTACAACACGCCAGTTCTAAATCAAGAAGTGTTCGGAAAATTAAGTGGGGTTGATGAATTTGTTAAGTTGTTGGCGGTTCCTGCTGAAAGATTACAAAAGTATTCGGTCAAGAAGCCTGAGATAGCTGAGGAGCAAAAGGCTGTCATTTTGGAGGTGCGTTAGAGTTAGTGATGCTTTTGGGGTATAAAGCAAAAATTAGATTCGCCAATCCTCATCTTTACAGAATTGTCTTGTAGTGCTAAAACTGCCTTAAAATAACAATGGCTAATCAAAACCTTAGAATTCCTCCACATTCTAGAGAGGCTGAAGAATCAGTCCTTGGTGCACTTCTAATTGATAAAGATGCAATAATTGCTATCGCAGAATTTCTAAAGCCGGAGGATTTCTACGACGAAAGGCACAAGTTAATCTATGAAGCAGCACTTTTGCTTTATGATGAGAGAATCCCTTTGGATATATTGACAATATCGGAAAAACTAAAAAAGAAAAAGGCATTGAAAGAGGTTGGCGGAGTTGCATATCTAGCAGACCTTGCAAATAAGGTTCCCACAGCGGCTCATGTTGAGCATTACGGAAAGATAGTAAAGGATGCTTCTACGAAGCGTTCTCTTATGAGGGTGGCAGCGACATTGGTGGATATGTCTATGGACGAGGGGATTGCGTCCGATGAGTTATTGGATAGGGCTGAGTCTGAGATATTTTCACTTACTCAAAAAAATGTTGCAAGAGCCTTTGTGCCTGTGAGGGAGGCACTTGCAGACTCGTTTGATAGGTTAGATGAGCTTCACAAGCAGGCAGAAGGAATTCGTGGTATTCCTACGGGTTTTTCTGATTTAGACGATGCCCTGGCAGGCATGCAAAGATCAAATCTTATAATTCTTGCTGCTAGACCGGGGGTTGGTAAAACATCACTTGCACTAAACATCACTCAAAATGTTGCTTTGAAGTATAAGCGTCCGGTAGGTTTTTTTTCTTTGGAGATGAGCCGTGAGGAGCTCGTTGACAGACTTTTGGTGGCGCAGGCAGATATCGACGCGTGGAGGCTAAAGACAGGCAAGCTTTCAGAGGAGGATTTTACCAAGCTTAGTAACGCCATGGGGGAGCTGGCGGAGGCTCCTATTTATATAGATGACACCCCCGGTTTATCCATCCTTGAGATGAGGACTAAAGCTCGCAGGCTTCAGGTGGAATCTGGAGTTGATCTTATAGTCGTAGATTATCTTCAGCTTGCTAAATCTCGGCTTTTGGAGAATCGGGTACAGGAGGTCTCTGAAATATCGCAAGGGCTTAAGAACCTTGCCCGTGAGTTGAAGGTTCCTGTCCTTGCCCTATCACAGCTTTCACGCGCAGTTGAGCAAAGGGGCGAAAAGAAGCCTCAGTTGGCGGACCTTCGCGAATCAGGTTCAATTGAACAAGATGCGGATGTTGTCATGTTTCTTTGGAGGGAGTCAGATGATGACACACAAAGCTATCACCTTGATATTGCAAAGCACAGGAACGGCCCGCTAAGGCAGATTAACCTTTATTTCAAAGGCGACAGAATTAGATTTTTTGGTGCAGAGACTAAGAGATGATTTTATCCTTCTTGAGCGTCTCTTTTAGCTTGGTTAAGCTGCTAAGATAGATCCTTTGAAGAAGCGTACCTTCCAGTGAAAGATTTGATGTTAGTGCCCGGAGAGGGAGTCGAACCCTCACGAGATTTTGGTCTCACAGGTTTTTGAGACCTGCGCGTCTGCCTATTCCGCCATCCGGGCGCACTTGTAATTTTACTATACCGTCTTGAATTTGACAAAGTTATTAGATCAAAGGGTAAAAACACTTCATTTGCGTCAAGCGGAGTTATCTTCCTTATTACTTGAGAAAATTATTTGGAAGTTCATCGCATCCAGGAAGTCTGGGAATTTTTCTGCAGCCGTTACTTGGACGTGGGATATATCCAGTATATATAAGAGGGGGAGTTGAACATCGAGAATTTTCTGACGATATTTCTTGTTGTTTTCTAATGAATTCTTCAGTAAGTTGTAATTCGGAACCTCCATCGACCAGAACCCCACCCTCAATCATTTTTTTTACTTCATCGGGACTGGCACCAGTGAATCTTTCTAGGAAGAATCGGTTTATAACTGCACCAGGTGCATTTATGGCAACCCTACTGAGAAAGGTGGTCAGTCTATCCTGCCCCATATTTTGACGTCTAATAATATTATTATATAATAGTTTTTGCTCAGGACACAACAAATGATTGAAGCAACAGGACTCAAAAACGGGACAACATTCCTTTCTGATAAAAAGCCCTACAAGGTATTAAAATATAGCCTCATCAAGCAGGGTAGAGGAGGGGCAATAGTACATGTATTGGCAAGAAACCTTATAAGCGGTGCAATTGAAGAGAAGACTTTCAGCAGCAACAATAAGGTTGAAGATATAGCGACCTCAAAGAGAGTGCTTCAGTATTTGTATTCTGATGACAAGAACGCTTTCTTTATGGACTTGGGCTCATATGATCAGGTAGATATACCTCTAGCATTAGTTGGAGAGGAGATTTCCTATGTCAAAGAGGGGCAGACCGTGACTGTCCTTTTTTGGGAAGACCGTGCACTTGGAGTAGAGATTCCTCCAAAAGTTGTGCTAAAGGTAGTTGATGCTCCCCCTGGTGTGAAGGGAAATTCGGCAAGCAACATTTATAAGCAGGCAAAGCTAGAAAACGGTGTTGTGACAAAGGTGCCTCTTTTCATAAACAATGGTGATAGAATAGTGGTTGACACGAGGACAAATGAGTATGTAGAGAGGGCTAAGACAGAAAAATAATTGCTAGTGCCACTAGTGATACGGCAATCTGAGTTATAACTCCCCAGACAGGTCCGGTATCTGACTGGATTGATTTTTTGAAAGGGATCCATTTATTGACAATAAAGCTGTTGGTTAAGTTAAGAAAGTAGTATGGAGCTTCTATTAGATCGGGGAGGACTCCAGCAAAACAGGCAAGAAGCACGCTGATTGTATGTGATGTATCAGGGAGAAGCCTAAATGCAAGAACTGATCCAACCGCAAGAGACATCAGAGAATCTGACATTATTATCACTGTAGATTTTTTGCTTATCTTTCCGAACCTCCTTTTTTCTGTATTGATATGGGGATTCCAATGGGGAATCATCTCGAATACAAAGTGACTTGCCAGTGCAAGTGGTAATGATAGTAACGGGTTTTTGATTTTAGTTGCAATTGTTGCCGCAATTATTACGTGTGGTGTCTCAAGCACAGGACTCATTATGCCTGGACTTGTAATGTGAGTCAAGTCATAGAATTCGAGCCTAATATCTATTAACAAATGTCGTCTAATCTAGTAATATCAGCATGTGACCGAAATTTATAAAATATTGGCTTCACTGGTAGCATTTTTGTCTTTTTTGTTTATTTTTTGGAAGAAATTGCGGGAAGATTATCTAAGTAGCCAGATTTTTAACCTTGGAATACTTGGATTGGTATCTTTGGTAGTAACGGTTATTCTAGTTGAGTGGTATGGCAGAGTGGAATATAGATGGCTGTCTGTGGTAGTTCCGTTTTGCGTTATGACAGCTTATTCGGTTAGAAATCATATGAGGATTAATGAGGTCACAAATGCTCTTTTTCCGGCTCTAGTGATTGGCAATATATGTTACTTACTACTTGAGCCCTTGCCCAGCAAGAAGCTATTACTTTTTCTAGTATTGGGCAATTTGCTTTTCCTTCCACTTTTCTTTTTTTTAGAGAGTAATTACAAAAGGATCCAGTGGTATAAGTCAGGAAAAATCGGTTTCTCGGGGCTTTTGTCGTCATCTATATTTTTTGCTGCAAATGCGGCAGTTGCTTTTTCTTCGTTTCCTGTGATATTCTTTGTTGGGAAAATAAATGCGGTTGTACTTTTGGTACTTGCAGTATTTTCACTTTTGTGGCTTTTCTTGCTTTCAAGAAAAATAGCATGAAGATCGGAAAATCAAATTCAGATAGCAAAGACAATGTTTTAAACTCAGTAGCAGAAGTTGGGCGAGGGATTGCTGGATTTCCTTCAAAACTAGTTGCACCGATAGGCAGGTTCCTTCGGAAGAATCTCACAAAGTTGGAGAAAAGGAAAAGGCAGATTGATAAGGAGGACCCATTTAAGGATTCATCAAGGGTAATAGGCAATGCCTCGCCTGACACTGATGCTGAGGAACAGTTTGGCCACGCAAGGACATCTGCTATTAAGGAGGAGATAGAGAGGAAGATTATTCAAACCCGCAAGGCACTGACTAGGATGAAAATTGGCAAATACGGCATATGCGAAGATTGTGGAGAGATGATTGATACTGATAGGCTAATGATTTATCCCGAGGCTACCCTCTGTGCCCGTTGTCAAAGCCGAAGAGAGAAATAGAATAACTCTTGTTGGCACTTTCTAAGATAAGATGAATAGCCCCATCGTTATATATGAAGACAATGATCTAATTGTTGTTGATAAGCCTTCGGGATGGATAGTGAATGATTCTAGCACCACAGCCCAGTTGCCTACGATACAGAAGTGGCTGAAAGAGAGTTTTAGCTATGAACTATCTGGTGACTACCTTAGGCGTTCAGGGATTGTTCACAGGCTTGACAAAGAGACGAGCGGAATTCTTCTTGTTGCCAAAAATTCCATTGTCTTTGATTATCTTCAGGAACAATTCAAGAAAAGACTTGTCCACAAGGTCTATTTGGCGCTTTTACATGGGAAGCTAGATATGGCTGAGGGTACGATAAGGTATGCCATAGGACGTTTGGCTTGGAATAGAAAGCGCTTTGGAATTGTTCCTGGAGGAAGAGAGGCACATACTGATTATAAGGTGTTGGGGTACTTTTACAAAGACAATGAGAAGTTTTCTTATGTTGAGTTCTATCCTAAGACTGGGCGCACACACCAAATTCGAGTGCATGCGAAATATATTGGTCACCCAATAGTTTCTGACAGAGTGTATTTAGGCAGAAAGACCTTGCGCAAGGATTTGGTATGGTGCCCCAGGCTTTTTTTGCATGCTAAGGCAGTTGATTTTAGTATTGGTGACAAACATTTTAGCCTTGAGAGTAAAGTCCCCGCAGATCTAAGCCACTCACTTTCCAATCTTATACAATCAGAGTAGGCTTAGGCTAGTTTACAAACCTGGCAATTAAGATTAAATTAAATTGTATGAGCTTTTCACAACTATCGATTTTGTTCGTGACTTCTGGGTTGTTTGCTGTTGTTACGAGAGCATTAAAACAGCCCCTTATTGTAGGATATCTTTTGGCTGGTGTATTTTTGAGCGCTTCTGGCATGATTCAAGATCCTGTTCTGTTAGGAAGCTTAAGCAAAGTTGGCGTTGCTATGCTTCTTTTTCTTCTAGGGCTTGAGGTAAGGATTTCGGAGTTTTGGACGATAGGCAAACACGCATTTTATATTGGAATTGGACAAATTGTCGTAACAGCCTTTGTTGCTACAGCTATATGCATTTTTCTTGGCTTTTCCCTTCCTCAGTCCTTTTTGATTTCGCTGGCGATAACTTTTTCGTCAACTATTGTATTGGTTAGGCTTCTGTCCGAAAAAAAGGATATTGCTAGCCTTTACGGAAGGATTGCTATCGGCATTATGCTAGTTCAAGACATTATAGCTGTTATGGTGTTAATGTTCTTGACTTCCTCAGGTGGCGATACCTCCAGCATGCTCTACTTGTCTATTCCAATCAAGATGTTATTGCTTGTGGTTGTGGTCATATTTCTTTCAAAGACAATCATACCAAAGATTTTTGAGAGGCTGACTTTTGGCTCGCCTGAACTTATGTTTATTCTAAGTATCGCCTGGGCACTGGGATTTTCTTCTTTTGTCGAGAATTCGATTGGACTCTCCCTTGAGGTTGGTGGATATCTAGCCGGAATTGCTTTATCAAATATATCAGAAAGCCTACAGATTGGTTCTCGCACACGACCAATCAAGGACTTTTTTCTTATTTTGTTTTTTCTTAACCTTGGTTTTGTATTTGTATTGGATAGGGGAATAATTAGCCGCACCCTTGTCCCTGCGGGGATACTTTCTTTGTTTGTGCTTTTGGGTAGTCCATTAATAGTTATGTCTATGATGAGACCATTGGGCTATAGGGCAAGGACATCATTTTTGACAGGAGTATCTGTTGCACAAATTTCTGAGTTTTCATTAATTCTAGCAGTTGAAGCAGAAGCGATTGGCTTATTAAGTAGGGAAGCGGTATCAGTCATAGTTCTTGTCGGCATTATAACCATGGTTGTTTCCACTTATGCGATAATCAACTCCGAAAAGTTATACCAGGCTGTCAGCAGATATTTGAGGATGTTTGAGAGGGGAGGGGTAAGAGAAAGAGTGCTTATTAAAAAGGTCCCCTTAACAAACCATATTGTGCTTGTCGGTTGTCACAGGACAGGGTCTGTGCTTATGAATTATTTTATCAGGAAGAAAATGTATTTTGTTGTTGTTGATTTTGACCCCCAGGTCTACTCGAGGGTATCTGCAAATGGCGCTGAGGCAATCTTGGGGGATATATCAGATAGCGAAGTTTTTGATTCCGCGAACTCTTCTTCTGCTAGCGCCATTGTTTCGACAATTTCCAAGGTTGAGGACGATCTGTTTATATTGGAGCAGTTAAGGCATTTAGAAAAAAAACCACTAACTATATTTACAGCATCCCAAGCTAAAGATGCTATTTTTCTTTACGAGAAGGGAGCGGATATGGTGATTCTACCCGAGATTCTGACAGGAGAATATATTAAAAGTATTTTTCGAAAGGGCTTGGACAAAGAAGTGATTGTCAAGTTAGGAAAACAACACTTTGAAAGAATTATGGCAAATGCTGCCTTTAGATGAAATCAAGATCTTACCACAGAAAAAGGATAAGACGGGATCAAATTTTTTATTTGGGCATAGCGGTTGTTTTTTTAATTGCCTTGGCTTCTCTTATACTTTTTGCTTTTATGTATTTGAGAGGATACTATAAGTATGTGTTTGTACAGCCAAGTGGAAATAGTAGGCTCGGAATTGTTGTTGTAGATAGTGTAAGTGACAGGGCAGTTGAACTTCTGGTGCCAGCAGACACAGAATTTGAAGTGGTTGGTGATCTTGGGAAGAGAAAGGCTTCAGCATTATGGAAACTTGCCAGGGACGAAAAAAAAGATGGTTCCTTGGTTAAATATACCGTTGAATCAAATTTCTTTATCCCTATCGACGGGTGGGTAGAAATTCCTATCTACGGAAAAAGACAAAGCTTCCTTAGTAAATTTCTCTTCATTCTAGGTCGGGTGGGAACTGATTTTGGGTTTGTTGAGCGGTTAAGGGTCTCCTGGATGCTCTCTACCGCAAGACGTATTGAAGAGATTGAACTTGATGATGTGTTGAAGATGATATCAGATTCAGGTGAAACAATTTTCTTGCCTTCTGGTAGGTTACCCGAAAATATTCTAGCGTATTTTTCGGACGACGTCTTTGTTAAGAATTCCTTTAGGATTATGATTGCAGCTTCTGGGCAGTCAAGGGTAGTAGAAAGGTTTGGAAAAATTGTAGAGAGTCTGGGCGTTAAACCAGCATACTCATATGGAGATAATGATGTTGGGGATTCCTGTGTAATATTTTCAGCGGACAAATATCTACTGGATAAGCTGGCCAGAGTTTTTCCATGCAGAGTTGTACAGAAAAAATTAAATTCTCTTGATGCTGAAATTTTTATAGGTGGTATGTTTAGGGAATTTTAGAAGTTATTCTTCTTCACTCTCTACAACCGGTAATACCTCATCACTTGATTCCGTATCGTCAGTCAATACAAGAGCTTCATCCTTCTTATGGATTAATTCAGGCGGAGTAAATGAGATATAGTCTATCTTTTCTGATGTGAATGAAGGAACATTAAAGTAGTTATTTGGTCTTTTTACTTCGCGAATAAATACCTTCACCTCTTTTTTTCCGGCAGACTTTATCCAGATTGCATATTCATATCCTTTTTTCAGTAGGGTCTTGATCCTTGCTGAGATATCGTCAGGAAGCCGCCCGATGTATCTTGATTCCTTTGTACAAACTGATATTTTATGTCCGTGTGCATTAAGTTTGACTTCATCTCCAGCGTCTAGCTTGGCAATCACCGAGTTATCACCCAAGTGAATGAGGCTAATTACTTTTGTTTTTCCAGGCTCCTCCAGGAAAAGTTGTGGTTTAATAGGATCGGATTTATATACTTCCCCGGATTTAGCTGATTTCCATTTCTCTAGCGACTTGGTTGCAATTGTGTTGAACGGGTCGAGTGCTAATACCTTTTTGGCTGTGGCTTTGGCTAAATCAAGTCTTCCAACTTCTGAATATGCCCTTGCAAGCCTATTTAGTGCGTCGATATTATCCTCATCCTCAGAAAGAATTTGTTTATTCAATTTTATAGCAATTTCCCAGTTTCCTTCGAGTGCTTGTTTTATTGCTTCTTGAGCTAGATCGTCCTCCATCTTTGTAAAACTTGCAATCTATACGAGTATAAAGTTGTGTACCGTGTTGTCAAGAGCATTTTGGGAGGATTAAACACTCCATAGAGGTGAGTCTACTATCCTATAGTATTAAGGGAAGTAGATGCATAAAAAGGTTATGTCATGGTATAATCTCTAGGCTATGAGTGGACATTCACATTACGCTACCATCAAAAGGCAAAAGCAGGCCAATGATGCAGTTAAGGGGAAGATTTTTTCTAAACTTGCTCGTTCTATACAAGTAGCAGTAAGGACAGGAGGCAGTTCAGATCCAGCCTCAAACTACAGACTTAGGATGGCAATTGAAGCTGCCAGGGCAGAAAATATGCCGAAGGAAAATATTGAAAGAGCTATTAAAAGGGCTGGGGGAGATGCCCAAAACATAGAAGAGGTTACTTATGAAGGTTTTGGACCAGGAGGAATATCGGTAATTGTTGAGGCGGTTACAGATAATAGAAATAGGACCTCGCAAGAGATAAAAAACCTGTTTGAAAGGGGAGGGGGAAGCTTGGGAGGACCTGGATCGGTTCTTTTTAATTTCGAGCAGAAGGGAATGATTGTCACTGAAAAAGGTGTTAATCCAGAAGATACGATGCTTAAGCTTATTGATGCTGGTGCAGAGGATGTTGTGGAGGAAAAAGATGCATTTGAAGTCTATGTTTCTCCTTCGATGACAGAAGAGATAAAAGAGAAGATAAGTGAAATGGGAATAGGAGTAAAATCCGCTTCTCTTGTAATGAGGCCAAAGCATTTACAGACTGTATCGTCCAAGGAAGAAGCCCAGAAGATTTTAGCATGGCTTGAGAAGATTGAAGAGCATGATGATGTACAGAAAGTCTATGCCAACCTTGATGTCCCACAGGATGTAGTTGAGAGTCTTTGATTCTTTCTCATGCATCTAATATCAAAAAGAAAACGCTTTGTTATTTCATCCTTTTTATTATCATTGGGCTTTCTTGGAATTCAGAGTTTCCCTGAGAGTTTCAGGTTTGTAAGTATTGGAGTGCTGGGGATTTTTACACTTATTTTTTTCATATTGAGTCTTTGGGAAGGACTATCTAAAGATGCGACATTGTTGACCCTGATCTTACCTTTTTTTTACACTCTTTCAATGGGCCTTTTTTGGTATTTACTTCCATCAAGTATATTTTATAGGGCTTTAATTGTCATCTCGTACGGTATTGGAATTTATGGGCTGAATATGACAATGAATATCTATACGGTGTCTGCAATTAGGACTATTGCCTTGCTTCGCGCAGCAAGAGGAGTTGGCTTTGTTCTTACACTTTTTACGCTTTTTTTAATATTTGATAATATTTTATCCATCCGGCTTTATTTTTATTGGACATCGCTTATAGCGGCTTTAATCTCGTTCCCAATATATCTTCAAGGATTCTGGTCGGCAACATTGGAGAAATATATTGGAAGGGAAGTGATCCTGACATCGCTGGTATCTAGTTTAGCCACAGCTGAAATTATGATGAGCCTCTTTTTCTGGCCAGTAACCGTTGCAGTCGGATCTTCGTTCTTGACATTAACTGCGTATGTGTTGCTAGGGTTGGGACAGTCATATCTTGAGGGAAGATTGTTCACTAAGACAGTGGTTGAATACCTTGTGGTGGCTGTCTTGGTTTTTATCATTATGTATTCTTTCACAAGTTGGAGAGGTTTTTAGTTATTAGAAAAAGCGCAAATTATATAAGAAAAAAGGATAGGCAGGGAAAAAGGGGAGAGAGGGAATGGGACAGTTGGAGTTGAGCTTTTAATAAAACTAAACCCTATAGTTTTTTTGCTAAGTTTTCACGACATATTATAGGATT